>CAMGRB010000039.1 GCA_946061315.1 uncultured Clostridia bacterium
AGGATCTTTCCACCAACCTCCTCGGTTGACGCCTAAACAGTATATCACTTACGTTTACGATTGTCAAGACCTTTTTTCAATTTTTTTGATATTTTTTCGATTTATTTTTCGGTATTAGGTTATACTGTTTTTAAGTGGTGCAAACAATGCCGTTTTGGAGGAATATTATGGCTACCGTTTTTATAAGAACAGTCATTATATATTTTCTGTTTATGACGTCGGTGCGTCTTATGGGCAAAAGACAGGTCGGCGAGCTTCAGCTATCCGAGCTTGTAACGACCTTTATGCTCTCCGAGCTTGCGGTAAATCCGATACAGGATACCTCAATACCGATTGCATACTCTTTGATACCGATGTTCTTTTTGCTCGCCGCCGAGGTTATAACGTCCTTTCTTATGACAAAATCGAGTTTTCTTAAAAAGATATTCTCGGGAAATCCGAGCGTGATAATAAAAAAAGGCAAGCTCGACCAAAAAGAGCTTTCAAAATTAAGAATGGGTATAAACGAGCTTATGGGAGAATTAAGGCTTAAAGATATAAGTGATATATCCGACGTAGATTATGCAATACTTGAGCAAAACGGCAAGCTATCGGTTTTTCCGAAAGGTAAAAAGCAGTCCGTTTGCGTGGAGGATATGAAAATTGAGAAAAAAGAGTCCGGGATTGCGCACGCCGTTATCCTTGACGGAGAGATAGACGAGAGCAACCTGAAAACCGCGGGTAAGAGCGCCGCGTGGGTAGAGGACTACCTCAAAAAGCACAGAATAAATATAAAGACGGTTTTTCTTATGACGGTTGATGACTCCTCCTCGGTAAATATAATAATTAAGGAGGAAAAATGAAATCTTTTATAATATCGCTCTCGGTGCTGTCGGTTATAGTTGCGGCGATAGTGTTTAATTGCATATATATAAATAATGTAACCGATTCGCTCATTTCCATGACGGAAAATCTCACGAAAGAGGAAGAATCGATAAAGCAGCTTTCCGAAAAGTGGGACAAGGAGAAATTCTGCGTCTGCATATCGACGACGCACCGCGCGACCGACGACGTGGAGAAAAATATCGAGATTCTCAAAACCAAAATAGAAAAATCGAGCTTCGATGACTTCGAGGAATATAAAAAAATGCTCATAATTGCGCTGGAAGAGGTAAAAAAAGTCGAAGAAGTGTCGTTAAATGCAATATTTTAGTATAATCTGCGGTACCGGTACGTGACATACCGCAATACAAAGCAAGCGAAAGAAACGGCGGGAGCAAGCCCCCCGCCCTACGTCATATGCCCGATACGAATTATGGACTGCCGCATTTTGTTGCGGCAGCCCTGTTTTTAAGGATTTATTATTTTGTTCTTTTCAAGGAGGTATATCGGTTGGTAGGAGAGCTTGGATTGTCTTAACCCCTCTTCTCCGAGATCGTCCTCTCTGTTTATATATTCGACATCGGGGAAGCTCTTTGCAAACTCCGACACTATTGCCTGGTAAGAGCCGGGGTATTCTCTGTCTGCCTTTTCTATGTGAACGTACATAGTGTCCCTTACAATGCTTGCGGCGCAGGCGGCGATTATTTTGCCCCCTACCCTTATGGCGCCCGTGTGGACGTGGAAAAGCTCCCTGTGGTCTATTACGTCAATGGTTTCGTCAAGCTCCGCTCTGCCCGTTTCGTCATAGTGCGGTTGTTTTTTGTCGATAAGCCTGAAAAACTCGTCAAGCTCCTCTTTCGGAGGGTCCGCAACGTACTCGTACGAGTAGGTTTTTTTGAAGCGGTTGAGAAAATTTTTTTTGGCGTGCAGTTTTTTGCCCGAAAAAGTGCGCAGATCCGACGCTTTATAAATATAATCGAAGTTATTTCTGTCTTTTTCAACGGTTGCACCGTCAAGCACGACTTTTTCCACGTCCTCGTTGCAAACTCCGATAAAATGCGCGGGTGACAATGCTTTTACCGCGCCTCTCGGATTTTTACCTATCGGGGTAAGATAAGCCACCCCGTCGTCCGTTTTGTACTTTATTATAAGAGTTTCGTCAAAAACCGACCACTCGATGCCGTAAAAATTGCGCCACATCATAAGCGCGGCGCCTATCTTTTCGCAGCTCCTCGTTTCGTCAAGAAGCAAGTATTTATTTATTTTTTCAAAATCTTTTTCATTTAGTTTTTGAAATTCTATCATATTTCGCCTTTTATAAAATTATATTTGATAACAGTATAGCACAATTTACTCGGTAAAGCATGATTTTTTTAATTATTTCAATAATTTTTTTCTTTTTGTAAATTTATGCCAAAAATTCCGCTGAAATTTTGTGAATTATGACAACAATTTTTCTCTTGAATTTTATGGAAAATTATGGTACAATTAAAACAGATTTTAACGCATCGCAAACTCTATCTGTATTAAGTTATCGAAAATACGGGCGAAAAACGAAAAATGAGCTCGATTCGCGCTCGTCCGAAAAATAAATTCAAGGAGAGATGAAAATGGAGATCAATGCAAAAATTCTTATCGCGGACGAAAACGCACAAACACGTCACGCCACGAAGGAGGCGCTGGCGAGAAAGGGCTATCGCAACGTTGACGAGGCGTCTGACGGGGAGGACGCGCTCATAAAAATAAACAGGTATCACCCCGACATAGTAATTGCGGACCTCTGGCTTTCCAAGCTGGACGGAATAGGTCTTATACGCAACGTAAAGGGCATCAATTTCGGTGCGGACCGTGCGCCCACGTTTATTATCGCGTCGCTCGTTTCAAACCAGAACATATTTATAGAAGCGACCAATGCAGGCGCGGCTTTGTGTCTTATAAAGCCTTTTGACTATTCGAGCCTTTGCGAGCACATAGATACGCTCTACCGTTCAAGAAATTCCGCTTTATCGACACAGGTAAAGGCGGCCGAGGAGGATATGGAAACGCAGGTGACTAAAGTGATACACCAGATAGGCGTACCTGCACACATAAAGGGGTATCAGTATCTGCGCACGGCAATTCTTATGACCATATCGGATAACGACATAATAAATTCCGTGACGAAAATACTCTACCCGTCGGTCGCAAAGAAGTATTCTACAACCACCTCGCGCGTTGAAAGAGCGATACGCCACGCCATAGAAGTGGCTTGGGACAGAGGTGACGTTGACACCTTGAACTCCTATTTCGGATATACGATACAGAACAACAGGGGAAAGCCGACAAACTCCGAGTTTATCGCGATGATTGCCGACAATATGCGCCTTAAATACAAAATTTACGGCTAAACAACAAGCAAATTATCGACACTTGACGGCACTTTTTTCTCCGCGCGCCTGAAAACGGGAATTTTTCGGGCAGATTTTGGTTTTGTTTTCTTAAACACTTGACCGAGGGGCAAGAATATGATAAAATAATATATGAAGGAATATCGGGAAGCCGACTTGTTATCCTCGGCTTTTCGTAAATTTTTCACGATATATTTTTCGGAGGAGTTTAAGATGAAAAACAAAATTATCGGTTTTGCCGTTTCCTTTCTTTTGATTATAAGCTGTGCCGTGTTCCTCTGTGCCTGCTCCGACGGGAGCGAGGTTGAAGAGCCGTCGGACACGCAAGACGGAATAGTATTCAAGCAAATCGGCGAGGAGTACGCAGTAAAAGCGTATGAGGGAAAATCAACCACCGTCGTTATTCCTGCCGAATTTAACGGCAAGAGCGTTACGTCAATTATGGACGGCGCCTTCAAGGACAAGAACGAGCTTACCTCCGTCACCATTCCCGAAACGGTCGTTTCCATAGGTGCGCACGCGTTTTCGGGTTGTGTGCGTCTTTCGTCCGTAAAGCTGCCGGGCGGTCTTAAATCCATAGGGCAATCCGCGTTTTATAAATGCTCTGCCCTGACCTCCGTCACGCTTCCCTCGGGAATAACGAAGATAGAGCGCAGTACGTTTGAAAACTGCCCCATCTTAAAAACCGTGACTATCCCGACGAGCGTAACTTCGATAGAAAATTACGCTTTCTACAAATGCTCCGCGCTTGAAAGCATAAATTACGAGGGCAGCACGGAAGAATGGCAAGCCATAGTTAAATCAACCGCCTGGAACTATTCAACCTCAAAATATACGATAAACTGTTCCGACGGGGTTTTGAAAAAATAAAAATACAAACGGTCGCATTAAACGTGCGGCCGTTTTACTTTGCCTTTTGCGCGGAGCTTCTTTGGCGCGCTTTCTTGCTTTTTACGAAAAACTCTACCTTTTATTCTACTAAATAAAGGCGCTGAAAAAGCGTACTCGGTTGCAAACGGTGCCTGCAAAATTCTTTTGTGTATATTGCATAAAAAAGTATGACGTTTTTTGATAAAAATTGCAAGCAAAAACACTTGATTTTTCTGTCGATCAATGTTATACTGTTGATGTAATCAAAAAATACAGTCTATGATGTTCCAATATAGGTTCGGATAAAATGGCCCGAATGTTTCTACCGCACGCCAAGTTGCGACTATTGGTTTAACATTACTTTTCGGTATAATCTGCTCTATTTGCAGTTATGCCGCTACGGTTTTGTTGCGGTTTGAAACAGGCGTTTGCGTCTGTTTTTTTGTTTTTTATTTTATTTTATCTTTGTCGGGAGGTGCTTTTCAATGAAGCTTATGGAACAAAAAATTCTTGAATGCGGCACCGTTTTGCCCGGCAATATTCTCAAAGTAGGTAACTTCCTTAACCAGCAGCTCGACGTGGATTTTCTTACCGAGGTGGGAAAAGAGATAGCAAGGCTTTATAAGGACGCGGGCGTTACCAAAATTATGACCATCGAGGCATCGGGCATTGCAATTGCCGTTATGGCGGCGCAGGCTATGCACGTCCCCGCAGTTATAGTAAAGAAGCATCCCTCGGCAAATCTCTCGAAGGACGTTTACTTTGCGCAGATTGCCTCGTATACTCACAATAACGTATATACTGCCGTTGTGGCAAAGGAATATCTTAATAAAAATGACAACGTGCTTATCGTGGACGATTTTCTCGCTTGCGGTAACGCGATAAAAGGTCTTAAAAGCATTATAGAGTCCGCCGGCGCAAAGCTTGCAGGGTGCGCCATAGCGATAGAAAAGGCTTTTCAACACGGGGGCGACGAGCTGCGTGCGCAGGGCATACGCATTGAGTCGTTGGCTGTGGTGGAGTCTATGACGGACAGCACCATAACCTTCAAACCATAAGAGCTTATCTTGTGGCTTTTTTACTTTGATTACTCGGGTAACACCCTTAGTAATAAATAAATTTTAGGAGGAACATCAGAAATGTTCAAGAAAATTTTATGTATGGTCCTGGCAGTTGTTATGCTTGTTGGCGTTACCTTCATGCTCGGCTCTTGCGGTAACGACAAGAAGGACATCAAGGCAGCGTTGATCTGTCTGCACGGTGACAGCTCTACCTACGACAAGAACTTTATTGAAGCATTCAAGCAGGCTTGTGCTAATAAGGGACTTACCGAGGACGACTACACCATCGTTACCGATATCCCCGAGGGTACCGCGTGCTACGATAAGGCCGCTGACTTTGCCGACAACGGCTATGACGTTGTTTTTGCCGACTCATTCGGCCACGAGTCTTACTTGATTCAGGCAGCAAAGGAATTTGAAAACGTGCAGTTCTGCCATGCAACCGGCACGAAGGCACACACCGAAGGACTTAAGAACTTCCAGAACGCATTTGCTTCTATCTATCAGGGCAGATACCTTGCAGGTGTTGCAGCAGGATTGAAGCTCGTTGAGCTTTACGGCGACGCTAACGGTAAGGTTTCCGACGAAAACGCAAAGATCGGTTACGTAGGCGCATGGCCTTATGCAGAGGTTGTTTCGGGTTACACCTCCTTCTACCTCGGCGTAAAGAGCGTAGTTGAAAACGCAACTATGGAAGTTCGCTATACAAACTCATGGTACGACGAGGCCGCTGAAAAGACTACCGCCGAGGCTCTTATCGCTGCAGGCTGCAAGCTCATTTCTCAGCACGCCGATTCTATGGGTGCTCCTACCGCTTGTGAAAACGCAGGCATCCCCAACGTTGCTTACAACGGCGAAACGGGAAAGAACACCTTCGTTATCGCATCCAGAATTGACTGGGTTCCTTACTTTGAGTATATGCTTGATTGCGTAATGAACGGCAAGGACATCGTTGACGACTGGACGGGTACACTTGCTAACGGCGCCGTTAAGATCACCGCTCTCGGCAGCGCTGCCGCAGAAGGCACACAGGCAAAGCTTGACGAGGTCTCCGCTAAACTTCAGAACGGTTCTCTCAAGGTATTTGATTGCTCTACCTTCACCGTTAAAGGTGAACATCTTACCAAGTACCTTGCAGACGTTGACGATGCAGGCGACTTCGTTCCCGAAACCAACGTAATCAAGACCGAAAACGGCGTTACGTTCTTTGACGAGAGCGCATTCCGTTCCGCTCCTTACTTTGATATTCGTATCGACGGCATTACCGAGGTAAAGTGATTTATTCTTTGACGGTCGCATAAGCGAAAGCTGCGATCGGTATCGTTAAAGGCATAAGGGTTGTCGTTTTGCGGCAACCCTTTATGTGATAAACGTCCATATTTGCACCTTATACATAAAGGAGAGAAACTGTGGAAAAGGAAACTGTAATCGAGCTTCGCGGCATTACAAAGCGTTTTGGCGCAAGCATCGTTGCAAACAAAAACGTTTCAATAGACGTTAAAAAAGGTGAGATCCTCTCTATTCTCGGCGAGAACGGTTGCGGGAAAACCACCCTTATGAATATGCTGGCAGGCATCTATTATCCCGATGAGGGAACTATCCTCATTCGCGGCGAGGAGGTCAACATACGCTCACCGAAGGATGCCTTTAATTACAATATAGGTATGATACATCAGCACTTCAAGCTGATTGACGTATTCACCGCCGCGCAAAATATCGTTATCGGCACGGACGATAACGGAAAATATGATATAAAATCGGCAAAAGACCGTATTCGCGAAATGAGCGAAAAATACGGATTTCATATAGATTTAGACAAAAAAGTCTATGAGATGTCGGTCTCGGAAAAGCAGACGGTAGAGATAGTCAAGGCACTTTACCGAGGCGCAGACGTGCTTATTCTGGACGAGCCTACCGCGGTTTTGACTCCGCAGGAGATAGACCGTCTTTTCGACGTGCTCCGCGCTATGCGAAAAAACGGCAAGTCCGTTATAATCATCACACATAAGCTCAACGAGGTCATGGAGATTTCCGACCGCGTCACCGTACTTCGCAAGGGAGAACACATAAAGACTGTCAACACGTCCGAAACCAACGAAAAAGAGCTTGCGGATATGATGGTCGGACAGAAGGTTACGCTCAACATTGACCGTCCCATGCCCGAAAATCCCGAGCTTCGTCTTGAGGTCGAGGGGATTTCGCTTATGGGAAGCGAAGGACATCTTATACTTGATGACGTTAGCTTCTCTGCCTACGGCGGCGAAATTCTCGGAATTGCGGGTATCGCCGGAACCGGTCAGAGAGAACTGCTTGAGTCAATAGCAGGACTCCATCATCTGCAAAGCGGAAGCGTTACCTACTACAATCCCAAAAAAGACAAGCCCATTACCTTCTTCCACAAGACCTTTAAGAGAGTTATGGAGCTGGCACAGAGCGGAATGCTCCGCTATGCCGACGGCACGGATTTTACGGGGAAGGACGAGAAAGGAAAACCTCTTTCAAAGAAGACTATATGCAATCAGGTCGAGGCGGGCGAGGTCTTTTTCAAAGAAGACGAGGTTATCAACCTTCGTGAAAAGACGCCTTTGCAAATTCGCGAGCTTGGCGTGCGTTTTTCCTTTGTCCCTGAGGACCGTTTAGGTATGGGATTGGTCGGAGATATGGACATCACCGACAATATGATGCTCCGTAGCTATCGCCGCGGAAAGTCGGTATTTGTAGACCGAAAGACGCCCGAGGATCTTGCAAACGAGATTATCGACAGCCTCCAGGTCGTCACCCCCGGTGTACACACTCCCGTGCGCCGTCTTTCAGGCGGTAACATTCAAAAAGTGCTTGTCGGACGAGAGATTGCCGCAGGTCCCCGCGTTCTTATGGCGGCATATCCCGTGCGCGGACTTGATATCAATTCCTCTTACACCATTTACAACCTCCTTACAAGCCAGAAAAAGAACGGCGTTGCCGTTATCTTCGTCGGTGAGGACCTTGACGTACTACTGTCGCTTTGCGATCGCATTATGGTCCTTGCGGGTGGAAAGGTTATGGGCACGGTAGATGCGCGCAAGGCAAAGAAGGAAGAAATAGGTCTTATGATGATGGGCACTGCCCTTAAAGATAAAGAAAAACAGGAGGGAGAAAGCTTATAAAGCTGTTTTGTGTATGGAAAAGCAACAAACTAAACAAGAACAGATTAAAAAAGAACCTTGGCTCCGCATTGTCAAGCGAGATGCGCTCCCTGTAAAGAAGGTCATACTGATTTACGCGATAGCGATTGTTGCGAGCCTTCTTGTCTCCTCAATTATCTGCTCGCTGTTTTCTTCTAAAAATCCGTTTGCATTTTTTACTTCTCTCTTTACGGGCGCATTTGGCTCATCCCGCCGAATCTGGCTGCTTTTGCAGGACACCGCGCTCCTTCTCGGCGTGGCAACCGCGCTTGTTCCCGCATTTAAGATGAAGTTCTGGAACCTCGGAGGTAACGGACAGATACTTGTCGGTTGTCTTGCGGCTATCTCCTGTATGTTCTACCTCGGAGGCAAAATTCCCGATGCTTTGCTAATAATTATTATGACCGTTGCAAGCATTATCGCAGGTGCGGTATGGGGCGTTTTGCCGGCTATATTCAAAGCGTACTTCGGAACAAACGAGTCGCTTTTTACGCTTATGCTCAACTACATTGCCGCGGGACTTGTGGCTATGTTCATTACCATTTGGGTAAAGAGCGGATCGGGCATACTTGAACCCTTGAACTATGGAAATTTCCCCAAGCTGTTCGGCAGCAAGTATCTTTTGACGGTGCTGGTTTTCTTAATTCTCGCCGTACTTATGTATATTTATCTGAAATACACCAAGCACGGATACGAAATATCGGTAGTAGGCGACAGCCCCAATACCGCAAAGTATATAGGCATTGACGTTAAACGCGTTATTATCCGCACTATGATCATATCCGGTGCGCTCT
>CAMGRB010000040.1 GCA_946061315.1 uncultured Clostridia bacterium
TTCAGAAAAGTGGGCGGGCTTAAATACAATTACATAACCAAAAGCGGAAAAAACCTCGTTATGTATCGCGCAATTTGCGAATGCCGTGATTTTCTTTCAGAATACAAAGTGCCAAAAGGAAAGGAAAAAGGGTGTGTTTCCGTCTTTCTTGACGCCATAGGAGAGCTTAAATCCTACGGCGTTTCCATCTCCGGGCTTGAAAAAGCGTCCGAGGAAATAGAAAATGACCGTCTTAAAAGGCGTCTTGACGATATCGTCTTAATATACTCCGCGTACGAAAGAATATTAAAGGAGAGATATTCGGATCCGTACGACGATATTTTAATGCTTGCCGAAAAGTTGAAAGGCTTCGATTATTTCGGGGGTTCAAACGTCTACGTTGACTCCTTCTACGGCTTTACCAAGAGTCAGCTCGACGTTTTATATCACGTAATAAAACAGTCCGACAATTTTACGGTATCGCTTGACTGCCCCGAAAAAGACGGCGCCATTCAGTACGCAAAAATTTATGAAACCTCAAAAAGCATAGAAAAAATATGCAAATCGCTCGGCAAGAAAATCACGAGGACGTCGTTTACCGAGGATCACAAGCATAACTCCCCCGCCCTTCGCTATCTTTGCGAAAATATTTGGAACTTCTCGGCGCAGAAAATCAAAAACGACGGAAGCGTCAGGGTAATAGAAGCCGACGATGAGTTTGACGAGTGCGACTGCGTTGCGTCAAGCATCAGGCGACTTGTAGAGGGGGGCGCAAAATACTCCGATATTGCCGTAATTGCAAGAAATTCCGACACTTATCGGGGAATTATAGACGTTTCACTTAAAAAATACGACGTATCTTACTATTTTTCATCGAGGACGGATATAGCGGCAAAACCCGTCGTAAAAATGATTTTTTCCGCACTTGCCGCAATAAACGGATACAGGGCGGAGGATATTGTGTCGTATCTTAAATGCGGCTACACCGATATTGATGAGAGCGATATAGACGACCTTGAAAGTTATATTTATAGGTGGAATATTTACGGCTCAAAATTCAAAAACGACGATTTCTGGTCGTCAAATCCCGACGGGTACGTTACCGACCCGACGATAAGTCAGCTTGAAGCTCTTGCAAGGGTAAACGGAGCAAGAGATAAGGTTATCGAAAAATTATCCATACTTGAACGGGCTTTTTCTCCGTATTGCTCGGTTGAGGCGGGGGCACGTGCCATCTTTGAGTTCCTTTGCGCGCACAACGTAAAGGAAAAGCTCTCGGAGGAAATAAAGTCTTTATCCAAAGAGGAAGCGCAGGAAAACTCGCAGGTCTGGAACGCGCTCATATCCTCTCTTGATACCGTCGTTTCCGTAATGAAGGGCGCACAGGTCAATGCCGAAACGTTCTCCGTTCTTTTGCGGTACGATTTTGACGGGAAAAACATAGGTACCATTCCTACCGGTGAGGACGTCGTTACCGTCGGTGACGCCTCGCTTTTACGTACCGACAGAATAAAGCACGCCTTCATTATAGGCGCAAACGAGGGTGTATTCCCCGCTTCCGTGTCCGACGACGGATTTTTCTCGGATAGCGACAAGGTTGCGCTTGAGAGTGCGGGTATTGTTCTCTCCTCGAAAAACGATATACGTTCAAGCGACGAGCTTCTGTATTTTCAGAACAGTATCTCCTCGCCGTCCGACTCTCTTACCGTATCTTACGTAAACGCCGACGTAACGGGCGGCAAAAAGCAACGCTCGGTCGGGGTCGAGAGGATAATAGATATTTTTGAAAGCTTTGAGCCGACCCCATCGTACTCAATTCCTGCTTCCGAGAGAATTTATACCAAGGAAACGGCAAAGGAATATCTCTCTGCCGCCTCGGGCGACGTCAAAAAGGGGATAATTCTCTCTCTCGGCGACGATTACCGTACCTGTAACGGCTTTTCAAACGATTCGGTATCGATACCCGCCGAAAAAGCGGGCGAAATTTTCGGAAATCACCTCTATCTTACGCAGTCGAGAATAGAAACGTTTGTAAATTGCAGGTTTAACTACTATTGCTCGTATCAGCTGAAGCTTAAATCATCCTCGCGAATATCGTTCTCGTCAAACAATATAGGGGATCTTACGCACAAGGTATTCGAGCGCTTCCTTATAAGAATAAAGGAAGGCAAAATAGACTTTTCAAAGATAACGGACGATGAAATAGAAAAAATCACGGACGAAATAACGGACGAATACATCGGCACTCTTTTCGGAAGTGGTTTTCAGACAAACCGCTTAAAGCACCTTTTTGCAAGGCTCCGTTCAAGACTTCTCATATATTTAAGAAATATGGTGGACGAGTTTGCTCAATGCGATTTTACGCCCGAGTTTTTCGAGCTTTCCTTCTCGTCGGGCACATCCGCCTCTCCCGTTCCGCTTAAATTCAGAATAAACGAAAAATCCGTTCTGACCGTTGCGGGAATTGCCGACAGAATAGATCTTTATAAAAAAGACGGCGTTACCTACGTAAGAGTTGTCGACTACAAAACGGGCGACAAAAAATTCTCTCTTGCCGACGCCGAGCTGGGACTTGGTCTTCAGATGCTTATATATCTTTTCACGATGTGCAAAATGGACGATTGCGAGTTCAGGCAGAAGCTCATGGAAGGCACGAACGAAATTCGCCCTGCGGGAGTTCTCTACTTTCCTATGCGCATAGACAAGGTAAAGCTCGATAGCGAGGCAGGTATAAGCTCTGCCGAAAACGCCGACGAATACGAAAAGAACGCCGTTTCAAAATACGTTGAAAGGAACGGAATTTTCCTTGACGACGTAGAAATTCTCAAAGCGCAGGACAAGGAGCTTGACGGTAAGTTCTTGCCTAAATATCCGTCAAGATCAAAGAATACTTTCGTTGACGAGGAAAAATTTGAAGAAATATATTCAAGCCTTGAAAAGACGCTTGACGAAA
This sequence comes from uncultured Clostridia bacterium, assembly GCA_946061315.1. Lineage (GTDB taxonomy): Bacteria > Bacillota > Clostridia > Oscillospirales > CAG-272 > RGIG2000. The sequence goes on from CAMGRB010000040.1 coordinate 2,933, forward strand.
TAGGCGCGGCAGTTTTAAGCGGTGATGCCTCTGCCTCTCCGCTTGAACATAACGGAAAGATACCGTGCCGATATTGCGAAAATCTCGCCGTGTGCAGAAGGAGAAAAGTGAAATGAGCGAAGTAAAATTTACAGGCGCACAAAGAACCGCCATAGAATACGGCGGCACGGATCTGCTCGTTTCGGCGGCGGCGGGAAGCGGAAAAACCGCGACAATGACCGAAAGAATAACAAGGAAAATAATAAGCGGTGGGGATATAACGAGAATACTTGCGGTAACCTTTACAAAAGCGGCGGCAAACGAGCTTAAATCGAGAATTTCAAAGTCCCTTTCGGAAATTCTGAAGGACGACCCCGACAATAAGCACGTAGCGTCGCAGATAGTAAAGATAGGTAGCGCCGATATTTGCACCATAGACAGTTTTTGCCTCAAAATAGTAAGGCGCAATTTTGAAAAATTGCAAATAGGTAACGATTTAAGGGTGGCGGACACGGCGGAAGCGGAAATTTTAATGCGTGAGGCTATGGACGAAACGCTCGACGCATTTTACGAATCTGACGAGGAAAACAAAAACTTTATGCTCGTGTCCGATTGCTATTCCGCCTTCTCCGACGAGGAGAAGCTGCGTGAGGAGCTTTTAAGCCTTTACAAGAAGCTTATATCAACCAAGGATTCCATAAATACTCTTATAGGAAGCAAAAGGTCCGACGGTGATTTTATGGATAGCACATACGGCAAGGTGCTAAACGAGTATATAGCGGAATTTGCAAAGCACTACCGCAGGTTTTTCGAGCACGCCGTTTCTGAAATATCGTCGGACGAAAATTGCAGAAAAGGGTATCTCGAGGGCTTTTCATATGATCTCGATTTTGTAAAAAGACTCGAAAATGCGACACACGGTGCCGAATATTCGGATTTTGCGTCGATATTTTCTTCTTACGTGCCGCTTGGATTAAAGGGTGTAAGAGGAGAGTGCGCCGTCGATACGGAATTTTTGAGGGATACGCGCTCAAATTTCAAGGACAGGTTAAAAAGGATAAAAGAAGATTACTTTTCTTCAGATATGCCTTCCATACAGTATGCCTCCGAGCAAAACGAAAAGATATGTGCCGCAATTTACGAAATTCTCTCAAAATTCGAGCAGGAATTTCAAAAAAAGAAAAGAGCGCGCTCCGTCTGCGATTTCAACGACGTCGAGCGCTATGCCTTAAAGCTTCTCTATGACGGTGACGAAATAAGCGATATTGCAAAGGAAATTGCCGCAGAATACGACGAAATATGCATAGACGAGTATCAGGACACGAACTCCGTTCAGGATAAGATATTTTGCGCAATATCCTCTAACAACAGGTTTATGGTGGGCGATATAAAGCAAAGCATATACCGCTTCAGGTCTGCCGAGCCCGAAATATTCGCTTATTACAGAAATGCGTTCGGGCAGATAGAAATAAAAGAAGATAAAATCGATGATAAAGCCGGAAACAAAAATAAAGAAACCGAATGTAAAGTCGAAAATGCAGACAAAAAAGCCGAGGGCTGTGTCGGAAAATCCGTATTTATGTCGGAAAATTTCAGATGCTCAAAAGGAGTTATAGATTTTGTAAATCTCGTTTCCGACTATATGTTTGGAAACTCCGACGGTATTCCGTATGGCGAAGGCGACAAGCTCAAATTTTCAAAAGACGAAAATGTGCCCTATGAGAAAAGCGAAGTATTTCTGATAGAAGAAGGAAAAAAGGACGAGCCGTCGATAAGCGAAGAAGATTTCGTGGCGCAAAAGATAAAGGATCTTATCGACAACGGATATCTGCCAAACGGCAAAAAAATACGCCCGAGCCATATTGCCGTACTTATAAGAAATTTCTCCTCCGCTTCCCCGAAGTATATCGAGGCTTTTGCAAGATACGGAATACCTGCCGAGTATTGCGGAGATGAGAACTTTTTTGAAAAGCCCGAGGTTCTCCTCGTTTTGTGTATATTGAACGTTATCGACAATCCGTCAAGAGATATATATCTTGCGGGAGCGCTTGAATCGCCCGTTTTCGGATTTACTCTTGAGGAGCTTGTAAGAATAAGACGCATTGACAAAGAGTCACCGTCGCTTTATCGCTCCCTTATGACGTATAAGGAGCAAAACGACGACGAAACGTCAAAAAAGATAGATACTTTTCTCGAAAAAATCGGCGAGTACAAAAAGGTATCGAGAAAATTGCCGTCGCACGAGCTTATATCCTATATCTATGCGGACACGGGTATTCTTTCTATGTGCTCCGTGCCCGAAAAAAGCAGTCTTATAAAGCTTTACGACTGTGCAAGGCGGTATGAGGCAAGCTCATTTAAGGGTCTTTACTCGTTTTTGAAATACGTCGAAAAAATATCCTCGCAGGACGCAAAAGAAACACTCGGCGACAGTGGTGAGAGCGTAAAAGTGCTGTCGGTCCACGCATCAAAGGGGCTGGAGTACGAGATATGCTTTATATGCAACACCGCATCCGAATTCAATAACGCCGACAAAAATACGCCTCTGCTCTTTGAGCGAAATCTCGGAGTTGCGGGTTACGTCGGACGTGAGGACGGAATTGTAAGGTTCAACACTCTCGTAAGGAAATGCACCGCCCTAAAAATAGACCTTGCAAACAAAGAGGAGGAAATGAGAATACTCTACGTTGCAATGACAAGGGCAAGGAGCAAGCTCTATATAACCGCAGAGCTTTCAAATCCGGATAAAAAGCTTGCTATCGCGCAAAAAAATGCGGAGCTTGTATCGAAGTTCTCCGTTTATTCATCTTCGCGCTATATAGATTGGATAATAGGCGCCACCGCATTTCCCAACAAATCCTTTGACATTTCGGTCATACGCTCCTCTACCGATGAAAAAGAGGATACCCCGTCCGATATGAAAGATGGTATAGACTACGACGAGGTTGAGGCGCAAAAATATGCCGATACGTTTGAAAAACGCTTCAATTTTGAGTACAAATACAAGTATCTTGAAAAGATACCCTCAAAAATGAGCATTTCAAAGCTATATCCCGAAGTTCTTGACGGAACGGAAAACGAAACGCTCACGCTAAACGAGCCTCTTTTCGACACTCCCTCGTTCATTTCCGAAAAAGTCGCCGAAAATGCGGCGATGAGAGGAACGGCAACTCACGTGTTTATGCAGTTTTGCGATTTTGGTCTGTTGCTTCGGGACGGAGCGCAAAAGGAAATTGACCGCCTTGTCAAGTCCTCGTTTATATCCGAGGACACGGCAAAGCTTATAAACGTCGATCATATTGAAAAATTCGCACACTCCCCCCTGCTTTTTGACATTATGAAGGCAAAAAGAGTGGTAAGAGAGTTCAGATTTAACGTAATGCTCGACGCCTCGGAATTTTCAAGTGACGAAAAGTTAAACGGCGAAAAAGTGCTTGTGCAGGGCGTTACCGACTGTATATACGAGGACGAAAATTCAAATCTTGTTCTTGTGGATTACAAGACCGACGCCGTAACGGAGAAAAACTACGTGGAAGTATTAAAAGAACGACACTCCATGCAGCTTTTATACTACAAAAAGGCGTGTGAGATGATATTCGGAAAGAGCGTATCAAAGACGCTTATATACTCCGTTCCTCTTGCAAGAACGGTTGAAATTGATTAAACGCGCTTCCTTGGCGGCGCGTAAAGGATTATTCTTTCTCCGATTTACCTTTTTCAAAATCAAAGGCTACCGCAAAAACGGTAGCCTTTTCGGTATTGTTGTCGGTTTGCTTAATCACAACGTTTTGTTTCAGATTACTTCTCTGCCTCGAATATACGGAGCCCTGCCGTGTCAGATACGGGAAGGGAGAAGGTTATTGCGTGCGATTTTGTGGTAGGTCCTGCCTGCTCCATTATCGCCGTCATAATATCCTTCTTCTTTTCGGAGGGTGAAACTATATAAATCATTTCCTTCTCGTCGGCTATTGAAACGCCGAAGAATTTATCCGTGTACTTGGAGCCCGTTCCCTTGGCGTGAATTACCGTTCCTCCACCTGCCCCTGCCGAGCGTGCGGCGTCCATTACGTCGTCGGTATGCCCCTTTTCGCAAATTACGACTATAAGCTCCATCTCTTTCTGATTCATCTTTACCACCTCTTTAACCTCGTCGTTTTCGTGTCCCTCGGCAAAAGCCCTTAAGGCGTATCTGCCTCCTATACTTGTCAGCGGGACGGATATTGCTATTCCTCTGTCGGGCAAATCTATTGCCATATCCTTGGTGAGATTTTTTACAAGCTCGTTTTTCTTGTTCTCGGTAACTACACAGTAGTGGACCGTTTTAAGCGACTGCTCTATTCCGAACAGGGCAAGCGTTTTCTCCCTTGCCGTTCCCGTGCAGGGTGTACTGTAAATAACCGATATTTCGTTTGCTTTGAAAAAGTCCGTAAACTCGTCGCTGTCTGCTCTTTTTGTTATCGTTACGAAAAGATACATTTTCTGCATTACCGTACATCCTCCATTTCAAAAGTCTATTATCTCGGTATCGAAAACGACGGTCGTTGTGCGGCTCATGGACATAGTGTCCTCGGACAAAGCCTGCGCATCCGATGAAGTTGCACCGTCGAAATCGACAATCGTTTCCTCTGTAGCCTCGGTCGCTTTTGCGGCACTCTTTATTCTGCTCTTATAGACAAGACCGAGTATCTGTATTGCGATAAGCGGGGTCATGGCTACCATTGCAACCATACCGAAAGCGTCGGTTATTATATTGCCCCCGACCGCCTCGCAGGTGCCTATTGAAAAAGCGAGCAAAAACGTTGCCGTCATGGTTCCCGAAGCAACTCCACCGGAGTCAAAGGCTATCGAGGTAAATATCTCCGGCACGAAAAACGAAAGAATTATCGCAAGAGCGTAGCCTATTGCTATCGGGTAAATTATCGACACTCCCGTGATTACTCTTAACATCGCTATACCGACGGAAACAGCAACGCCTATCTCGAGTGAGAACGAAAGTGCCCTTTTAGGTATTGCGCCCGACGTCACGTCCTCGACCTGCTTCTGCAAAACCTGAACGGCAGGCTCTGCGGCGACGATAAAATATCCCACTATCATTCCGATAGGGACGACTATAAATCTGTAATCGGTAGCGCCGAGCTCGCTTCCTATAAGATAACCCGCGGGCATAAAGCCGACGTTTGCTCCCGTCAGGAACAGTATAAGTCCTACACAGGTATAAGCAACGCCTATCAGAATTTTGAAAAGGTTGTTCTTCGTAAGTGGCTTGGTGAACAACTGATATATAAGGAAGAACGCCACTATCGGCATAACGGCTTTTAAGACGTCAAACGAGTATTCGGGAAGCGCTTTTATGTAGCTTAAACCGAGCTGCCTCGAATTTTCAAGCTGCGATATTTCAAACGCAGCGCCCGACGAGGTTTCGGGCGCGTGTATAAGCCCGAGAACGAGGACTGCTATTATCGGTCCTATCGAGCAAAGGGACACAAGACCGAAGCTGTCGTTGGACTCACGTGAGTCAGAACGGATAGACGAAACACCGACGCCGAGAGCCATAATGAAGGGCACGGTCATAGGCCCTGTGGTAACTCCGCCCGCATCAAAAGCGATTGTCCAGAACTCTTTGTCAACGAATGACGCAAGGATGAACACTACCGCGTAAAAGCCTATCAAAAGGTATTTGAGTTTTATTCCGAAAAGTATGCGGAGCATGGCGACGACCAGAAATGCGCCCACGCCTGCCGCAACGGATAAAATAAGCGTCGTCGAATTTATCGACGGCACGTACTTTGCAAGCACCTGTAAATCCGGCTCGGATATAGTTATCATCGCTCCGACGACGAACGAAAGCAAGATTATGAGGCATATTTTTTTCGATTTCGTCATCTGTGCGCCGACATACTCGCCCATAGGGGTCATTGACATATCCGCACCTATGGTAAAAAGCGCCACCCCGACGACAAGCAGGACAGAGCCCGCTATAAAAGACGTAAAATTGGATATATCTATCGGTGATACCGTAAAACACAAAATCAAAACTATTATACTTATGGGAAGCACCGATTTAAGCGATTCGATAAGCTTCTCCTTCAAATTAGTCCCGTATTTAAGCATTTTTCCCTCTCTCTGCTACTTATGCAC
>CAMGRB010000041.1 GCA_946061315.1 uncultured Clostridia bacterium
CCCAACCGCATTTTTCGCACCATATCATAGGTACGGGCTCTCCCCAATATCTCTGGCGTGAGAATACCCAGTCACGAAGCTTGTAATTTACCTTTGAGTGACCTTTTTTGTTATCTTCAAGCCATTTGATGATGGCTTTTTTAGCGTCGGCAACCTCAAGCCCGTCAAGGAAGCCCGAATTGCAAAGCTTTCCCGTTGCAACGTCGGTAAATGCGGCTTCTTCAACGTTGCCGCCCGATACTACCTCTATTATCGGAAGATTAAATACCTTTGCAAACTCCCAGTCACGCTCGTCGTGCGCGGGAACTGCCATTATTGCGCCCGTTCCGTAGGTTGCAAGGACGTAATCGGAAATAAATATAGGTATTTCCTTGTTGTTTACGGGGTTTATCGCCATAATTCCGTCAAGGCGCACGCCCGTTTTCTCTTTTGCAAGCTCCGTTCTTTCAAAATCGGACTTTCTCGACGCTTCCTCCTTATATTTGAGGACGTCGGCGTAATTCTGTATCTTATCCTTCCACTTTTCAATAAGCGGATGCTCCGGGGACATAACCATATAAGTAACGCCGAAGAGCGTATCGGGTCTTGTGGTATAAACGACAACGTCATCGTTTTCGGTAGTTCCGAAGGTAACCTCGGCGCCTTCGCTTCTGCCTATCCAGTTTATCTCCTGCGTCTTTATTCTTTCAAGGAAGTCAAGGTCTTTTAAGTCGTCTATAAGCCTCTCGGCATATGCGGTTATTTTGAGCATCCACTCGCTCTTTACCTTGTGGATAACCTCGCTTCCGCACCTCTCGCACACTCCGTTTACAACTTCCTCATTGGCAAGCACGCATTTGCACGAGGTACAGAAATTGACGCTCATTTCCTTTTTATAAGCAAGTCCCTTTTTGTACATCTGCAAAAAGATCCACTGCGTCCACTTTACGTACTCGGGATCGGTCGTGTTTATTTCCCTCGACCAATCAAAACTGTATCCTATGGATTTAAGCTGCTCCTTGAAATGCGCTATGTTCTTCTCCGTTACAATTCTCGGATGAACGTGATTTTTGATGGCGTAGTTTTCGGTCGGCAAGCCGAAGGCGTCCCAACCCATCGGAAAAAGAACGTTGTAGCCCTGCATTCTCTTTTTGCGGGAAACTATATCCATTGCGGTATAGGGTCTTGGGTGTCCTATATGGAGCCCCTGTCCCGACGGATACGGGAACTCTATAAGAGTATAATATTTCGGCTTTGAGTGGTCTAATTCGACCTTAAATGCCTCTTTATCGTCCCACTCCTTCTGCCACTTTTTATCCGTGCTTTGAAAATCGTATTTTTTCATAACGTATATCCCCCATCAGCCTGTTATTTCATCAACGTTAATTTCTTCGGCGTCTGCCCAGAGCTTTTCGAGTTTATAAAAATCTCTTGCTTCTCTTGAAAAAATGTGTATAATGACGTCCTTCAAGTCAAGCACGCGCCATTCGTTCGATGCTCCGCCTTCAAGCCTTATATAAGGCGCACCCGCCTCGCCGAGCTTATATTCAAGCTCATCGGCAAGGGATTTTATCTGCGTTGCGGAATTTCCCGTACAGATGACAAAATAGTCGGCAATTACCGTTTTTTTGTCTATTTTAAGAAGCTTTATATCTCCCGCCTTCTTTGCATCAAGCACCTTTACCGCATATTCTGCAATTTCTTTGGGTGATGCGTCGGTCAAAATTTTTTCGTTTTTATCCATATATTCTCCTTTTCATCAAAAGCAGTTCTTCGTCGTAAGAAAATAATTGCGTGCTTCCACCGTGTCGGAATCAATGCGCCTGTCCTCTTTCACAAGGTCTTTCAGCGTATAATTAAAGGAAAGCACGAGAGTTTTTCTCAAAACCTCTTTTTTCTCCTCGGCAGTAGTTGCATTCTTTATATTATCATAAAAATAATTGCGCAAATTTACACAGTCCTCAAAAGTCCTGTTTATTTCTATGTAATCCGCAAGATAAATGATGGTATCAAACAGGCTCATTCCCGCTTTGCCCGTCGTATGATTCATTATTGCGGAATATATTTCGTCGTCAACTATCTCTTTTCCGAAAAGTTGCCTTGCAAACTCGCAGCCCGTTCTTGCGTGCAACAGCTTCGGAGTAAGATTTTCAAGGTTTATCCCTATTCCGTACTCCTCGCAAAGTGCGAGCTGTCTGTCAACGTTAAAGCATTTCGTAACGTCGTGCAGATATCCCGCAAGGCGAAGCTTTTCCGCCTCGGACGGAATAAAAATCATTCCGAGATTATAAGCCTCCTCGGCAACACCCTCGGTATGCGTAAATCTCTTTTCGTCCTGAAGGCTTTTCAGCGTTTCTTTCACAAAATTCATAGTAATATTATCAATCATTCATATCACCGTTTCTATAAAGATTATTTTTCAAGATAAACTCTTTTACTTTTTCGGGAACGCACTCCTGCTCGTATGAACCGCGTTTTTTGCCCCCGTAATTTTCGCTTATCGCTTTTCTTATATCCGTTGAAGAAATCTCCGTGACGTCACAATCGAGCTTATAAATCTCGGCGCCGTATTTTCTTACGTATTCATCCGTCTTTTTTGCAATAAGCTCCGTATTTGCCGAATCGTTTTCACGTCTAGCATAAACTATGACGGCGTTTTGGAATATATACTCCGGCTCGTGCCACGTATCAAGCGTGAGGAGCATATCCGTGCCACAGAGCAGATACGGCTTCGTTTTCATATTTTCGTTAAAAAAGGCAACGGTATCGGAAGTATAACTTTTCCCTTTTCTTTTTATCTCTATATCCGAAATTTCTACCTTTTTCGACACGTCGAGAAAAGCGAGCTTTGCCATCTCAAACCGCTCTTTCGGCGAAACCCCCGATTTTACCGTCTTATGCGGCGGAATATACGAGGGTATGATATAGACCTTGTCAAGCGAAAATTGAGATATAAATTTTTCAAGAGCCCTTACGTGTCCCGTATGAGGCGGGTCAAAGGTGCCGCCGTATATACCTATCTTCATTTTATGCCCGTTATGTCGATCTTTCTGTTCTTCTCGTTTGAAGAAACTCTGAAAAGAACGATTTTTGTTCCTATCGTTTGTACGGTTTCGGCGCCGACAGATGAAGAAATTTGCTCTGCCGCCTCTTTTGCGCTGACGGGACAGGTGTCAAGCACTTTTATCTTTATGAGTTCCCGTGCCTCCAAAGCGTCCGAAAGACGCGCACATATCTCCTCCGTCACTCCGCCTTTTCCTATCTGGAAAATCGTATCAAGCCCGACGGCGAGGCTTTTTAAGTATGATCTTTGTTTACTTGTCATTTTCTAACACCTTCGATAATTTTTTAAGGAAATGGCGCATAGCCACGCCTCTGTGGCTAACCTCGTTTTTCTTTTTCAAGTCAACCTCGGCAAACGTTGCGCCAAACGGCTCGTAATAGAACAGCGGATCGTAGCCGAAGCCGCCCGTGCCTTGCCTTTTGGTAAGAATCTTACCGTAGCACTCCCCTCTTACGACGAAATCTTTTGAATGGTCGGGAAAAACGCAAGCCATAGCGCATACGTATCTTGCGTCACGAACGGTCTGACCCTCCATCTTTTTGAGCAAGAGATCGTTATTGTCCTCATCGTCACCGCCCGAAAAACGCGCGGAATATATACCGGGTGCGCCGCCGAGAGCGTCAACGCAAAGCCCAGAGTCGTCGGCTATGCCTATATATCCGAGCTTTGCGGGAACAGACGCCTTTAATACGGCGTTTTCCTCAAAAGTGCGTCCGTTTTCCTCAATTTCTCCGTAATAACCGATATCGTCAAGAGATAAGACCGTAACGTCCGTTTTTATAAAGTCCTTCAAAATGCTTTTAAGCTCGGCTATTTTCTTTTTATTCCTCGATGCAAGAACCAATTTTATCATAATCACTCAAACAACGCATCAATAAATTCCTGTGCGTTGAATATCTCCATATCATCTATTTGCTCGCCTACACCTATGAATTTGACGGGAATGTCAAGTTCGTTCTTTATTGAAAAGACTATGCCGCCCTTTGCCGTACCGTCAAGCTTGGTAAGAATAAGACCGGTAATGTTTGCGGAGTTTTTGAACTCTTTTGCCTGATTTACGGCATTCTGACCCGTTGTGGAATCAAGCACGAGAAGCGTTTCTCTGTTTGAATCGGGAAGCTCGCGGCTTATAACCCTGTCTATTTTGGCAAGCTCGTTCATAAGGTTCTTCTTATTATGCAGTCTGCCCGCGGTATCTATTATAAGAACGTCCGCATTTCTCTTTTTAGCCGCGTTTATTGCGTCAAAAACTACTGCGGCAGGGTCCGAGCCCTCGGTGTGCTTTATAAGATCCACCCCTGCGCGCTCGGTCCAGACCTGAAGCTGATCTATTGCGGCTGCCCTGAACGTGTCGGCGGCGGCAACAACAACTTTTTTATGCGCTTTTTTAAGAGAATAAGCGATTTTACCTATCGAGGTGGTTTTGCCGACTCCGTTTACGCCGATTATCAGTATTACGGTTATTCCTTCCCCGTAATTTATGGTGCCGCCCTCGCCTATCATCTCAAGCATTATCTGTTTGAGGGCGCCTTTTACCTCGTCGGAATCCTTGAGCTTTTTCTCCTTTATTTCCTCGCGGAGCCTGTCAAGTATCATCTCCGTGGTGGCGGCTCCTACGTCGGCGCAGATAAGAATCTCCTCAAGCTCCTCCATCAAGTCCTCGTCTATTCTGCGCAGGCTTTTGAAAAGGTCTGCAAACGGCTTGAATAAAGCGTTTTTCGTCTTTGCGAGCCCTTTTTTCAGTTTTTCAAAAAATGACATATATAAACCCTCTTATTTTGCGTTATTTTGCGAAAGAATTCTGTCCTTTCCGACGTCGTTTACGTCCATCGTAAGCACCTTGGAAATACCCTTTTGCGGCATCGTGACACCGTAAAGCTTGTCCGCTATCTCCATAGTTCCGCGACGGTGCGTGATAACTATAAACTGCGTCTGGCGGGAGTAACGCTTTACGTACTGACCGAAACGCGCTACGTTTACGTCGTCAAGCGCCGCCTCTATCTCGTCGAAGATACAGAACGGAGTGGGATTTACTTTAAGTATAGCAAATAGGAGCGCTATGGCAACGAACGACTGCTCTCCTCCGGAAAGAAGCATAAGGCTCTTTATAACCTTGCCGGGAGGCGCCGCTTTTATCTCTATTCCGCAGTTAAGAACGTCGTTTTCGTCGGTAAGCGAGAGCTCGGCGTGTCCTCCTCCGAACAGTTCCTTGAACACCTCGTTGAAGTTCTCGTTTATCGCATTGAACGCACCTACGAAGTCTTTCTTCATCTCGATTTCGAGGTCATCAATGATTTTAAGGAGATCTTCCTTTGATTTGTTCAGGTCGGAAATCTGTGCGTTCATATAATCGTAACGCTCCTTGACTTCCTTGAACTCCTCGATGGCGTTCGGATTGACGGAGCCGAGGTTACGGAGCTTTTGCTTACATTCGTTGGCTACCGCCAATACGTCTTTCCTGTTTTTCTCGGTTACCTCGGGATATCCGAGTTCAACCGCCGTGGAATATGTAAGTCCGTAGTCCTCGTAAAGCTTTGATACCATCTTGTCAAAATCGGTATTCAACTGCTCGAGTTTTCCCTCGTTCATCGTATGCGAGCGAAGTATCGTTTCCTTTTTAGAGGATATTTCCTTGTTTTTCGCGCTTAATTCGTTGCGCTTTTTCTGATACTCGTCCTCAAGATTGGAAAGGCGCTGTCTTTCACTTTCAAGATTTTCGAGCCGTTTTTGCGCCTCGTTAAAGAGCCTTCTGTTTTCGGCGGTCTTTTCCGCGGACGTGGATACTTCAAGATTGAATTTTTCCATTTTCTCTTTTCTTGAAGCAATATCCGCCTCGATTTCCGAAAGCTTGTTGTTTGATTCAAGTAACGATGCAACCGCCGCCTCGATATCCTTTTTAATCTCGGCGATTCTTATAAGCTTTTCGTTTATTTTCTCGGTGCACTTTTCCGCTTCCTCGTCAAACTCGTATTTCTTGACGTCGAGATCCATTCTTTTCCCCGTAATGTTCTCGATTTCGGTGTCAAGCTCCTCCTTTTCTTTTCTGTAGTTTACAAGATCCGATGCCTTTTGCGTTTCCTCGTTTGCGAGCTTTTCGGTATCGCTCCGTAGCCCCTCGATAAGTTCTTTGTTTATTCTTATCTGCGCGGCTACCGTTTCAAAATCGGTCTTTTCGGACCTGTAAAGCGTATCCGTAAGGTCGTATTGTTCCTTATCCGCATTTCTTTTCGAGGTAAGGGTGCGGAGCTCTTCGCCGAGGGCCTGACCTTCCGCTTTTATCTTTTCAATCCTCGAATTAGCCTCTTTTTCCTCATCCTCCATACGTTTTATGTCGGCAGACCTTGAAAGTACGGAGTTGTCGTGCCTCGAAGAGCCTCCCGTAAAGGAGCCTCCGACGTTTACCTGCTGACCGTCAACGGTGACTACTCTTACTCTGTAATTCTGCGCCTTTGCCATCTCGGTTGCGTTGTCGATGTTATCGAAAATAACCGTTCTTCCGAGCAAGGATGAGAATATCTTATCAAATTTGGAATCGAATTTTATAAGCTCGTTGGCGACGCCCACATAACCCTTATATTTTTTGGCATTGTTCATCTCGGGCGTCGGGGTCTGTCCCGATACGGAGCTTATCGGATAGAACGTCGCACGGCCTGCCTTACTCTCTTTGAGGTGGTTTATGCACGCCTTTGCCGTATTTTCATTATCTACGACTATGTGCTGAAGTCCCATTCCGAGTGCGGTTTCTATGGCGGTTATATACTTTTCGGGAACGTTTATAAGCGTTGATACGGGTCCGTAGACCTTGCCTGCGCCTTGTATTGCGCCTTCCTTGTATGAGTTCATAACGAAGCCGACGCTCTTTGCAAAGCCCTCGAAAAGCTCCTCCATTGCGTTAAGAGCGTTTATTCTCTCACGCAGGGCGAGCGATTTCGATTTAAGGGTGTTCATCTCCTCGCGGAGCTGTTCGTATCTTTCGGTTTTTGCGTTTATCTTTTCTTCCGCGTCCGATATGGAGTTTTCAAGCGCGCTCAAAGACTCCTCGTATTTTGCAAGCGTTCTTGAAAGTCCATCGGATTTTTTGGTAAGTTCGTCAAGAGCGGAGCGATATTTTTCTATATCCTCGTTTATTTCCTCTTTTCTCTCGCTACCCGTCGATTTTGAGTTTTCAAGCACGGAAATTTTGAGCTTAAGCTCGTCGCGCCTTTCTTCAAGCTCCTTCTGCTTCTTGTAAAGCTCGTCAAGCTCCTTTTCGCAAGCATCGCTCTGATTCTCTGCTTCTTTCAGTTGCTCTGCCAGTTTGCCGTGTTCGCCCTCGGCATCTTTCAGTTCCTCGTTTACTCTGTCGCAGTTTTCCTCTTTTGTCTTTATTTCCGTGAGGCAAAGCTCCTTTTTCGCCTCAAACTGCTCTATTTCCTCTATCTGCGCGCCAGAGGAGATCTTTGCGTGCTCTACGTTGTTCTCCATAACCTTTAAGTCGGAGTTAAGGTCGCTCAAAGTGGTATTGCACCCCTTTATCTCGGCGTAAACCCTTTCCTCCTCACGCTTGGTTTGTTGGAGTTTATCGTAAAGTGCGCTGTCCTGCGCCTCGAGTTGATCTATGGAGTCCTGCGCCATTTCAAGCTCGTGCCCGGACATTTTATAATCGTTGCCGATTTTCTCCATATCGCGCTTCATCTTTTGTGAATCGTATATCCAGAGAGAAACGTCGGCAACCTTCTTTTTGTCGTAGAGTTCGTAATATTTCTTTGCCTTTTCGGCTTCTTTTTCAAGAGGACCGACGCGGATTTCAAGCTCGTGGAATATGTCGTATGCACGGTCCATATTGTCCTGCGTCTGCTTTAACTTCTTTTCGGCTTCCTCTTTCTTATATCTGTATTTCGATATTCCTGCCGCTTCCTCGAATATGTTACGTCTGTCCTCGCTCTTTTTCGAGATGATCTCGGCTATTCTTCCCTGTCCTATGATCGAATATCCCTCGCGGCCGACACCGGTATTCATAAAAAGCTCATAAATATCACGGAGCCTCACGGGCTTGCGGTTTATAAGATATTCGCTCTCGCCCGCACGGTAATACCTTCTCGTTACCGTTATGGTATCGTAGGGGCTGTTTAATCTGCCCTCATCGGAGGAGTTGTCAAAGGTGACGGAAACCTCGGCGTAGGACATCGGCTTTCTTACCTCGGTACCGATAAAGATAACGTCCTCCATGCGCGAGCCTCTTATGTTCTTGGAGGACAATTCACCCAAAACCCATCTCATAGCGTCCGTAATATTCGATTTTCCGCTTCCGTTAGGTCCGACAATTACGGTCACGCCATCGTCGAACAAAAGAGTTGTCTTATCGGGGAATGACTTAAATCCCTGCAACTCCAAAGATTTCAGATACATACTAATCCTCCTTGGCTATAATGTCTACGTCGTATCCGCCAAGCGACGAATCTTCACGCACTTTTATGCGTAAAAATCCATATCTCGCAGTCAATTTTTTAATGTTTTCTCTTTTATTGCCCGTTACCTGAGAGGTGGTTTTAGGCGGGCAAAGTATTGTGATTTCCTTGTAATTACCGTTCTTTCCCGACTTCAAGGCGTCAATTTTCTCGCATATCATATCAAAGAAAAGACGGCTTCTTATCATCTCTCCGATTGACGGAGAGTTCGGCCCTGCAACAAAGGTTTCCTCGGAGTGAAGATTTTCACTGTCGCAAAGCCCTATTCTTATGCAAGGGACGTTGTGGCGGGAAAATATCTTCAATACCGCCGCACTGCGCCAAACCGCCTCCTCAATGGAAAGCGGCGTATATTCGCCGTGCCCGGTCATATATTCAAGCTCCGTTGAGCGCAAAACAAGCGTCGGATAAATCCTTGCGCCAACAGCGCCCATCAAAGATATTTTCAGGCATTGTTGCCTTACAAAGCTGACTAATGGCGACTAGCCCGAACCTCGGTTCGG
>CAMGRB010000042.1 GCA_946061315.1 uncultured Clostridia bacterium
CTCGTCGGGGTCTGCAACCTCGCCGCCGCCGATAACACCGTCTTCCTCACCGCCGTGGAGAACGAGAGGCATTTTGCCAACCTTGTCGCTTATCTTTTCGAGAACGTCGAAGCGCAAGCCGGGCCAGTTAGCCGGATATTTACCGTGAATGTTTCCTATACCTGCCGCAAGCATCGTAACTCCGAGATCTGCTATCATCTTGCACTCGTCGGGGTCTGCAACCTCGCCGCCGCCGATAACACCGTCTTCCTCACCGCCGATAGCGCCGACCTCCGCCTCAACGGAAATTCCCTTTGCGCCCGCAAGAGCAACAAGCTCCTTGGTTTTTGCGATGTTTTCTTCGATGGGATAGTGCGAGCCGTCGAACATTATGGAGGAGAAGCCGTCCTCAATGCACTTCTTTGCACCCTCATAGGTACCGTGGTCAAGATGGAGAGCAACGGGAACCGTGATTCCGAGTGTCTTTATCATACCGTTTACCATACCTACTATGGTGTTGAAGCCGCACATATATTTTCCCGCACCCTCGGAAACGCCGAGTATTACGGGAGAGTTAAGCTCCTGCGCCGTGAGAAGAATAGCCTTCGTCCACTCGAGGTTGTTGATATTGAACTGACCTACC
The DNA here is from genome assembly GCA_946061315.1 of uncultured Clostridia bacterium. GTDB lineage: Bacteria > Bacillota > Clostridia > Oscillospirales > CAG-272 > RGIG2000. The sequence continues at coordinate 623 of CAMGRB010000042.1, forward strand.
GCGTATTTGCCTGCTTTTGCTTTTTCAAGCATTTCTTTTGCCGAAACTAACATTTTTTTAACTCCTTACTTTACGTAATTATTTTTCAAAGGTTATTTTACTACAAAAACGGAATAAAATCAATAGTAAAATATCCTGTTTTTCAATTATTTTATTCTTCCGCTATGCTTACGGTATATTTTCCGTCCGTGTAAGTCCTTATATGGAGTTTTGCGGTGTCGATTTTTTTAATATCGGCAAGCGTCAGATCCTTGAGCTTGATGTATGCTTCCTTCTTTGTCCATATCTCAAAAAACGCTTTTTCGGAAAAGCCCTCTTTTTCGATAAATTCTATCTCTTTTTCGGCAAAAAATCTGTTTGCGAATTTCTGTATTTTTTCGTCGCACCTGCCGGAGAGAAATTCCGCGTCTATACCTATATTTTTGTCGGAAACCGCGCAATAAACGCGGTTTTTTGTGTGGGAAATACTGAAAAAAGCGATCCCATTGTCGATAAAAGGCTTGCCGTTTGGCGTCTTTTCAAAAACAGGATTTTCGATACCGAAATACGAAAAAAGCATATCTTTGCAAAGCTCGTAAGCCGAAAAATGCTCGATTTTGCGCTTTTCCGACGGCGTTTTGCACCCCTCGTACGAAATATCCCTGCTCTCGATTTTCAGCATAACCTCACCCCCTCGACTATATATTATCATAATAATCGAAATAAATCAAACATTTTGTTGAAAAGAAAGCGAATATATGGTAAAATATAATTGTAGGATCAAAGCGAAAAGGAGAAGAATTATGACTGACAATCTTGTTGTTACGATAGCGCGCCAATACGGTAGCGGAGGGCGCGAGGTAGGAGAAAAGCTTGCAAAAGAAATGAATATGGCGTATTATGACGAGAGCCTTATAAAGCTTGCCGCCGAGAAATCGGGTATGAGCCTCGAGGCGCTCGAAAACGTTGACGAAAGAGCGACGCCGAGCCTGCTTTACGCCGTCGCCATGGGCTCTGCGGGTATAATGCCGTTTAATTACGGAATGTTATACGAAACACCGCTTAACGACAAGCTTTTTGCATATCAATCGCAGATAATAAAGGAAGAAGCGGCGAAGGGGCCGAGCGTTTTTATCGGCAGATGCGCCGATTTTGTGCTTGAAGGGCATCCGAAGCTCGTGAGAGTTTTCATATATGCGGATCTTGATAAAAGAGCGCAAACCATCGCCTCAAGAAAGGAAATAGAGGTAGGAGAAGCAAAAAACCTTGCCGTAAAGACCGACAAAAAGCGCGCAAGCTACTATAATTACTACACCTCTCGCAAATGGGGAAGAATAGAGAATTACGACGTTATGATAGACACGGCTAAAATAGGCGTCGACGGCGCGGTAAAGGTAATACAGGAGTATATAAAAAATCTCGGATAACGGAAACAGGGCTGTCGCTGAAATGCGACAGCCCTGTATAAATATCATAATCGTTACTGCTGAGCGTTGGCATTCAAAAATTCAACAACGTCGCCGACGGTGATGAACTTATGTATGTCGTCCTCGCTGAACTCGACTCCGAAGGTATCCTCACAGAGAAGAACCAGATCGGCAAGCTCAAGAGAATTGATGCCGAGGTCGTTTGCAAGCTCAGACGTCATAGTGATGTCATCGGGATTGATGGACAATTCCTCAACGAGGATATTTTTTAATTTCTCAAACATGATATTCCTCCGAAAATCCGCAAAATAATTTGCTTTTTGAAAACGAGCCCGAAATTATTGTTCCGCCGCCGCGACGATGCTATACGCAAAATCAAGAGGCAAAAGGTGGAGAAGAAAATCGGCTCCTTTTTGATATGTAAACTCCTTTTTTGCGGGAGCAACACACATATTATAAATATTTTGATAAGGTATGTCAATAGTTATTTTACATAAAAAAGTCGTGCTTAAAATCGTAAATATAGATACTATTCACAAATTTTGTTGATAAAATAAACTTACACAACGTGTTTTCCCAATTATTTCTTGTGAAATTTCATATTGGCAAGCGGATTTTCACTGACCGCATCCTCCATTCCCTTGTCGGAAACGTGGGTGTATATCTGCGTCGTGTTAAGCTGCTCGTGACCGAGTATTTCTTTGAGAACTCTTACGTCAACCTTGCCCGTCTGATACATAAGGGTTGCCGCGGTATGACGGAGCTTATGGGTTGAAAAATGCTTGTAATCAAGCCCTGCAAGAGAGAGGTACTTGTAAACGAGCCATTGTACCGTTTTGTTGCTTATCCTTTTGTATTGCTTGCTTATAAAGAGGGCGTTGGTATTTAAGGACTTGTATTTTTCGCTCTTTCTTATTTCAAGATATTTGGAAAGAGCGTCACGGCAGGCGTCGTTCAGATAGACTATTCTTTCCTTTGAGCCTTTACCGAGCACCCTCAACGAGCGCAGATCCCTGTCTATATCGTTGAGATTTATTCCGCAAAGCTCGGAAAGACGCATACCGCAGTTAAGAAAGAGTGTTATTATCGCGTAATCTCTTTCTTTCGTTTTGGATTCCTCGTCGTTTTCGACAGCTTGAAGCAAGCTTATACTTTCCTCGACGGAGAGGTATTTTGGCAAAGTCTGTTTTTTCTTTGGCGCCTCTATGTCGATTGCGGGGTTTTTCTCCATTATCCTGCGCTTCTGGCATATAAATTTGTAGAAAGCCTTTATCGCGGAGAGCTTTCTTGACTTTGCCGCGGCGTTATTGCGCCTTTCTGTCGATACGTACACGAAAAAGTCGTATATTTCCTCCGTCGTCACGGAGCAGATAAACTCGGTGTTCAGCCTTGAAATATCGAGCTTTTCAAACATTTCCGAAGGTACCGCTATACCGTACCGCTTTGCATATATGTACTTAAAGAAAAGACGAAGGTCGGAAAGATACTCGTCAACTGTCTTTTGAGAGCAGCCCTGAATCGTCAGCTTGTACGAGGCAAAGTCCCTGACAAGCGGCGGCATCGTTTCTATGGGGAACGCGTGCATATTTATTTCTCCTTGAAAATCTTAATTATAACAAAATCATTTTATCACAAAATCATCGGGTTTTGTATAAATAAGAATAAAATTTTTCAAATAACTTGAATTTTGCCGCCGTTTACTGTAAAATATAATTGGAATATCCCGAACGGAGGTAAAGATGCTTAATTTCATAAAAGAAAATTACAGGGTTTCTTTGAAGCTCTTTATAAACCAGATGGGCATGACGGTTTTCGGGCTCATAGTGCTCATTGCCGCAAAACTCCTTAACAACGTGGTTTTCCATTGTGCCGGGGTGCTCGCCATACTTATGTATATGTATCTTTTATACACGGCAATGTGGGAAAAGGGAAGCGAGGATAAGATACGAATAGACGCGGGTAGAATAAAAGAGAACAAGCTCTACGGTCTTTACGTATCGCTTATTGCGAACTTCTTTAATATTTTATTCGGAATAATAATAGTTATAACCTCGTTTTTCGCCGAAAACGTTGCGTTTTGCGGCGATATATACGGGGCAATAAAGATAATAGATACGTATATCAACGGAATGTATATGTCGCTTACTTATTCGGTAAATACTCCTTTTATATACCTGATCATCGTTTTGCCCGCCCTTCTTGTTTCAACGGTTTCGTATATCTTTGGCATAAAGGGGCAGAGGTATATCTTCCCACAGTCAAAGAAGCGAAAATAAAACAAAATAAAAAATGCGCATCGCGAAATACGATGCGCATTTTATTTACTTGCTATTTGCGTTATGCAAGAACGGTTATCTTCTTGTAGATTATAACGCATACTATATCAACTATCGTAAGTACGGCAAGAACTATCGAGCCGAGAGCGCCGAATACCATAGGTACGTAAGCACAAACGAGCCAGAGTATGCCTATTACAACTCCGCCGGTCGTACCTTTCGTCATTCTGTAAAGTCCTCCGAAGATACCGTCGAAGAATATAGTGAGAAGCAAAGTGACGATCCACGGGAGAGAATCAAGAGTTTTGCGCAACTTCTTTAAAGTATCCATTTCTACACCTCCTTCTTATAGATTATATCCGGAAGAATCCGAAATTAACAAATTAAGATTTTTTCCCTATCTTATTTATAAGGGGAAACGAGAGTGGCCATACCGCAACGGCGAATATTACGACTATCGCATATCTCACGGCGTTTGATACGGCGTGATAGGCAAAGAGCATATTGAGGGGAGCTTTAAGGACGGCTTTAAGTCCAACCGTCAGGGCAAGCCCGAGAACGAGCTTGATAAGCTGTACGTACCATTTTCCCTCGGTTTCAAAATTTATAAACTTTTTCTCTATCGGAAAGGCAATTACAATTCCTATAACCGCGCCGAGCAGCGAGTACGCATTTTTCTCGGCGGAGGCGAGGTTTGCAGCGTCCGTGTCTGCAGGGAAGTGATAAAGCTCGATAAACAAAACGAGCGCCAGGGCAAGTGCCGACATACAAATAAATACCGCGTACATAAATTTCGGGTCTTTATCGCCCTTTTCGATTATCGGGCGTATTGCAAATATGAGAACTGCGGCAATGACAAACGAAACGCAAACGTCAAGCGGAGTGTGAACTCCCAGATACATTCTTGAAAACGGCACGAGAACGCATATCACTATAGATACTATTCTCAACCATTTCTGTTTGGTCGTAACCGCAATAGTACCGAACGTACCGACGGCGTTTTGCGTGTGCCCGCTCGGGAACGAATATCCCGTGGCTTCAGCCCGCGCACTTTCCACTATCGTAAAATCGGGGTCCTTCACCCAAGGGCGAGGGATTCTGAAAACCATTTTAAGAAACTGATTAAGTACCGTGCCGATAAATCCGACGCAGAGAACGTAATAACCGTTCTTTTTCGATACGCACCAGAATATAAAAAGGGCAACTGCAAGAAACACGGTTTCTTCACCTATATGCGTGATAAGAGAGAACAGCCAGTCAAAGAAAGGCAGACGGATACTCTCCAAAAACCTGAGAAAACTCAAATAATCACCCCACAGGACTACGTTACACGGAGCATTATAGCACTAAAATGACAAAAAGTCAATATTAGATTGACAAAATAAAACGAAAATTGTATAATGTAAAAGAATTCCGAGAAATATCGGATAGTAAAGGAGTGGGAATATGATAAAAACTTACTTGAAAAAATATTTCGTTACCGCAATGGGCGCAATGGCGCAGGGGCTTTTTGCCACGTTGCTCATAGGTACGATAATAAACACCCTCGGCAAATATACGGGTCTTGCGTTCCTTACCGAAATGGCGTCGTTTGCCTCTGCCGCAACGGGAATGGCAATAGGCGTGGCAATAGCTATATCGCTTAAATCCGATATGCTCGTCGTGCTTTGCTCGGCGGTGGTCGGCAGTATGGGATATTCGATAGGAGCGCAGATAAACGAAACGCTTCACTACACGGCAGGGCCTGCGGGCGCATTTTTCGCCGTAATTATTGCCTGCGAGGTTGCAAGATTTGTTTCCAAAAAAACGAAAGTTGATATTCTCGTAACTCCTCTTGTGACAATATTTGTCGGGTACGGAGTATCAAAGCTTCTTTCCCCGGGTATTGCTTACGTTATGTACTATCTCGGCGACTTTATAAACACCACCACCGAGTGGCACCCCTTCATAATGGGAATTATAATAGCCGTCGTTGTCGGAATGATCTTAACGCTCCCAATATCGAGTGCGGCTATATGTGCAATGATAGGAATAACCTCTCTTGCAGGCGGTGCGGCAACGGTAGGCTGTTGCGCGCAGATGGTAGGCTTTGCGGCTATGAGTTTCAGGGAAAACGGAGTCAGCGGACTTGTATCTCAAGGGCTCGGCACAAGTATGCTCCAGATGGGCAACATCTGTAAAAACCCGAAAATATGGATACCTCCGACGGTAGCCTCGGCAGTATGCGGACCTCTTGCCACAATGCTGTTTAAGCTCAAATGCGACGGTGTATCTGCCGGAATGGGCACCTGCGGACTTGTAGGACCGCTCGGTATAATATCATCGACTGACAATTCCGTTTTAATGTGGGTAGGAATTATTCTTCTTTGCATAGTGCTTCCTGCGGCAATATCGCTTGCCTTGGGCGAGCTTTTCCGCAAGATAGGCTGGATAAAAGAGGGCGACCTTAAATTAGAGGTATAATATGGCTGAATTTATATGGCTTGATAGCGAAAAGTACCCCGAATATATAAAAAACGACGAGGGCTCAAAATTTTGTATAGTGCGTTTTTCACACGAATTTTGCGCACCCCGTGTCGAAAAAATAAGATTAAAGGTGTGTGCCGACGCAAAATACACCCTTTACGTAAACGGTAAGTTTATCGGCATAGGACCCGTTTCCGCAGGCGGCGACTACGTGTTCAAAAAGATGACGTATTGCTACTATGACGAATACGAGATAGCCTTAAAGGACGGCAAAGCGGATATATGCGCCTATGTAACGTCAATCTCCACCGCACTTGAAGAAACGGTTTTCGGCTATTGCGGCTTCTACCTTACGGCAACGGACGAAAAAGGCAACGAGCTTTTCGGAACGGACGAAACGTGGGACGCACAGCTCCTCTCGGAGAGAACGGACGTACAATATACGGACTATACTTTGCCCGCCGAGCCCGTGTGCAAGGCGAAAAAAGCGCCCGACGTTCATAAAATGCTCCCCTCACCGCTTGAGCATCTTGACTACGCTATAAAGCAACCGTTAAATTTCGACAAAATAGTTGTAAAACCGAACGAAAGTGCCGAGATGTGTCTGGCTTTTGATAAAATATACGGTGCATATCCGATAATTTCCGTAAAAGCGCAAGGGAAAACGAGGGTTTCTTTTGAAACGTCGGAAATTGACGGAGTCGGTCTTTTCGAGGAGGAATTTACAACCGACTGCCCCGTGCGACATTTTTCGCCGAGAATGCGCAGTATCGGACAGATAAAGATAAAAATAGAGAACTTCGGAAAAACCGATGTTTTGGTCGATGACGTTCACATAATGGCGGTATCGTACCCCGTAAAGAATGAAACGGGCTTTGTTTGCTCCGATAAACTGATAAACAAAATATACGACGTTTGTATGCACACGCTCAAAATATGCCGTCAGTCGATCCATCTTGATTCGCCGACACACAGAGAGCCGCTTGCGTGCACGGGCGACTATTTCATAGAGAGCCTTATGGAGTATATGAACTTATATGACCCGACTCTTACCAAATTCGATATTTTCAGGACCTCGCAGTTTATCGAACTTGAAGAAGGCGCAATGTTCCACACAACGTATAGCCTTATATATCCCGAGTGGGTGTATGACTGCTATATGTATTCCGGCGACAAGGAAATAATAAAGACGGCAAGAGCCTCCCTTATCGCAATTCTTTCAAAGTTCGACACGTATATATCGGAAAACGGACTTATCGAAAAAGCGCCGAACTATATGTTTGTCGATTGGATAGACGTTGACGGGTATAATCTTCACCACCCGCCAAAAGCCCTCGGACAAAGCGTTCTTTGTATGTTTTATTACAATGCGATGAACGTTACGGCAAAACTCTTTTCGGTATTAAATGACGAAAAAACCGCCGGGGAGTGTCTAAAACGTGCGAAAAACATAAAAAAAGCGATAAACGAGTATCTGTTTGACAAGGAAGCGGGGCTTTACTTCGGCGGACTTAATACCCCCAATGAAATACCCGACAATATGTGGTTACCCGCAAATACGGACAAAAAGTATTATCAAAAACAGGCAAATACCCTTGCCGTACTTTACGGTATAGCACAAGAGGAGAACAAGCAACGAATAATAGAATATATTCTTACCGATCTTAAAAAAGAAGAAATGCAACCGTATTTTTATCATTTTCTTCTTGAAATGCTCTATAAGGAAGGACTTTTTGAAAAGTACGGCATAAAGCTTATTTCAAGATACGAGGGAATGATAAAGAAATGTGACAAAGGTCTTTGCGAGGGCTGGGAGGAATGGGACGGTGACTGCTCACACGCCTGGGCGGGCACCCCTGCATATATTCTTAAAAAAGCACTCTCGGGCTTTGAAATGATTGAGCCGGGCTATAAAAAGATAAAGCTTTCCCCCTCAACCATGGGTCTTGACTTTGCAAATTTCGGAATATCCACCCCGTACGGAGAAATTTCAATATCCGTAAAAAACAGCGGAGAAGTGTCCGTAAAAGCCCCAAAAGAAATAGAAATTATATATTAAACAAAAAATCCGCTCGGCTTTGAAGTGAACCCAAAAGTTTAGACAAAAAATAATATTTAATTTACTGTGGAATG
>CAMGRB010000043.1 GCA_946061315.1 uncultured Clostridia bacterium
CCACTCGGATGCGTCGGCATAGGTGTCCCGGGGATCCAGGATAGCAGGGTTGACGTGTGGGGTGAGGTCGGGGCTTCGTGTGAGGTACACTATTCCGCATCGAAGGCGGGGCTTATAGGTCTTACAAAAGCTCTTGCCAAAGAGGTCGGCCCCTCTGGTATAAGGGTAAACTGCATAACCCCGGGAGTTATAGATACCGATATGAACAAGTGCCTCTCAAAAGATGATATAAACGCTCTTATTTCAGACACTCCCCTCGGAAAAATCGGCACGCCCGACGACGTTGTAAACACTATGCTCTTTTTATCAAATGACGCTTCCTCGTTTATAACGGGGCAAATTATCGGCGTTGATGGCGGATTTATAATTTGAGAAAATACGCTTGCATTGACAACAAATTTATTTAAAAGAACGCCTCTCGGCTTAAAATACCGAGAGGCGTTTGCTTTTATTGTAGATTAAAGTCCGCGTTTTACGTAGGAAGTATGGAGTACCTCGTGTGCCTTATGGCTTCCGGGATGTCCGAAATACTCGTCGTAAATCTTCTTTACGGCGGAGTTTTCGTGTGACTTTCTTACGTCCATATTCTTATCCGCAGTATAAAGAACTTTTGCACGAAGCTCTCTTAAGTTTACGTTGTTGCGAACGACTGCCGGCTGTGTCGGCTGTCCGCCGCCGTTTACGCATCCGCCGGGGCAAGCCATGATTTCAATGAAATCAACCTTCTCACCGTTCTTGACGGATTCAAGAAGTCTTTTTGCATTGGCAGTTCCGCTTGCAACGGCAACTCTTATTTCCTTGCCGCCGAGCTTGTAGGTTGCCCTCTTTATGCCCTGCGTTCCTCTTACGTCGTCAAAATCAAGCTTTTCGAGCTTCTTGCCCTCTATAACCTCTGCCGCGGTACGAAGTGCCGCTTCCATAACTCCGCCGGTTGCGCCGAATATTGCACCTGCGCCGGAGCCTATGTCAAACGGGTTATCAAACTTACCGTCTTCAAGAGTTCTGAACTCTATGCCTGCCTGCTTTATCATTCTTGCAAGCTCACGCGTGGTTATAGCGACGTCAACGTCGGGCACGCCTGCCGCGCTCTGATGATCTCTCGTTACCTCAAATTTCTTTGCGGTACAAGGTATTGCGGAAACGAAGAATATATCCTTGGGATCTATGCCCATCTTCTCCGCATAGTAGGTCTTGAACATTGCGCCGAACATCTGCTGAGGAGATTTGCAGGTAGAAAGATTATCGGTAAACTCGGGGAAATAGTGCTCGCAGTACTTGATCCATCCGGGTGAGCAGGAGGTGATAAGAGGAAGATTTTTGCCCTCTTTCATTCTTTCAAGGAACTCGGTAGCCTCCTCCATAATGGTGAGGTCTGCCGTGAGGTTCATATCGTATACGCCCTCAAAGCCGAGTGCCTTTATAGCGGATACCATCTTGCCCTCAACGTCGGTGCCGGGAGCGTAGTCAAAGCACTCTCCGATAGTTGCTCTTACCGACGGTGCGGTGCAGATAACAACGTGCTTCGTGGGGTCTGCCAGAGCCTCAAGAACCTTTGCGGTATCGTCCTTTTCATAAAGAGCTCCTACGGGGCAAGCGACGATACACTGTCCGCATCCTATACAGGAGGTTTCGTCAAGGCTCTTTTCAAATGCGGAGGCGATATGAGTATCAAATCCTCTGTCGTTTGCGCCTATAACGCCTATTCCCTGCATATTCTTACAAGCCGCAACGCAACGGCGGCAAAGAATACATTTCTCGTTATCTCTTACTATGTAAGGTGTCGAGGTGTCAAGGTCGTAATGGTTTGTTCTTCCCTTGAAGAAGTCCTCGTCAACACCGTATTCGTTACAGAGCGACTGAAGCTCGCACGTGGTGGAACGGATACAGGTAAGGCACTTCTTTTTGTGTGCGGAAAGAACGAGCTCAAGGTTCATCTTTCTCGCATTTCTTATCTTCGGGGTGTTGGTGAATATCTCCATACCCTCGTTTACGGGATATACGCAAGCGGTAACAAGTCCGCGCGCTCCCTTTACCTCGACAAGACAAAGACGGCACGCGCCTATCTCGTTTATATCTTTGAGGTAGCAAAGCGTAGGAATGTCTATTCCCGCATATCTTGCGGCTTCAAGCACGGTGGAGTTGGCAGGAACCGCATATTCTCTATTGTTTATCTTAACGTTTACAGTATTCATTCGTGGTTCCCTCTCATTTCTTGTATATTGCGCCGAACTTACACGTTTCGATACAAGCGCCGCACTTTACGCACTTCGTATGATCTATTACGTGAGCAGTCTTAACCTGACCGCTGATAGCGGATGCAGGGCACTTTCTTGCACACATCGTGCATCCCTTACATTTGTCGGGATCTATGTTGTACGTAAGAAGCTTCTTACATACGCCTGCGGGACATCTCTTGTCCTTTATGTGCGCTATATATTCGTCACGGAAGTTTGCAAGAGTTGAGAGGACGGGGTTAGGAGCAGTCTGACCGAGTCCGCAAAGTGATGCGCTCTTTATGTAGTTTGCAAGCTCCTCAAGCTTGTCAAGGTCCTCCATTTCACCGTTTCCACTCGTTATCTTCTCAAGAAGCTCGAGAAGCCTTACCATACCGATACGGCAGGGTGCGCATTTACCGCAGGATTCATCAACGGTAAATTCAAGGAAGAACTTTGCAAGGTCAACCATACAGGTGTCCTCGTCCATAACGATAAGTCCGCCCGAGCCCATCATTGAGCCGTTTGCTATAAGGTTATCGTAGTCTATTGCTATATCGAACTTCGATGCGGGGATACATCCGCCGGAGGGTCCGCCCGTCTGTGCCGCTTTGAACTTCTTTCCGTTCGGAACTCCACCGCCGATCTCCTCAACGACCTCTCTCAGAGTAGTACCCATAGGTATCTCGACAAGTCCCGTATTGGTTATCTTACCGCCGAGTGCGAATACCTTCGTACCCTTTGATTTTTCCGTACCCATTGAAGCAAACCAATCTGCGCCGTTGAGTATAATCTGGCATACGTTTGCATAGGTTTCAACGTTATTTATAATGGTAGGCTTTCCGAAAAGTCCCTTAACGGCAGGGAACGGAGGACGGGGACGCGGCTCTCCTCTGTTACCCTCTATCGAGGTAAGGAGTGCGGTTTCCTCTCCGCAGACAAATGCGCCGGCGCCGAGCCTTAACTGAATGTCAAAGCAAAAGCCCGTTCCGAAAATGTCTTTTCCCAAAAGTCCTTCTTCTCTTGCCTGTGCTATTGCTATCTGAAGTCTGTGTACGGCTATCGGATATTCTGCACGGACGTAAATATAACCCTCGTCTGCGCCTATTGCGTATCCTGCTATTGCCATAGCTTCAAGAACTGCGTGCGGGTCGCCCTCGAGAACGGAACGGTCCATAAATGCACCGGGGTCGCCCTCGTCGGCGTTGCAGACAACGTATTTTTTACCTGCGGGCTGTGCTGCGGCAAACTGCCACTTTCTGCCCGTGGGGAATCCTCCGCCTCCGCGTCCGCGTAAGCCCGACGCCGAGATTACGTCTATAACCTCCTGCGGCTTCATCTCGTTAAGGACTTTACCGAGTGCGAGGTATCCGCCCGTGCCTATGTATTCCTGAATACATTCGGGATTTATAACTCCGCAGTTACGGAGTGCAACACGGTGCTGCTTTTTGTAAAACGCCGTTTCGTTAAGAGAAAGTATTTCATCTCCCTTTACGGTTTCCGCATAAAGAAGTCTTTTTACGGGGTTTCCGCCTACAAGATGCTCCTTTACTATTTCTTCAACGTCGTCAACGTGTATTCTCGAATAGAAGGTGCCCTCGGGATAAACTATCATTATAGGTCCGAGTGCGCAAAGACCGAAGCAACCGGTCATAACTACCTGTATCTCATCTGCGATTCCCGCCTCGACAAGACACTTTTCCATCTTCTCTTTTATCTGCACGCTCTTTGAGGAAGTACAACCCGTTCCTCCGCAGATGAGCACGTGCTTTCTTACGTTACCGTCAGTAACTTCCGTTCCGGGATTATGTCTGCGAAAAGTTATTTTGCCTTGCATTTTCTCTCTGACTTGTGCAAGGTCAGCCAAATTCTTAATCATTCGTCGTTTCCTCTCAGTTATATTTTTTGAGTATTCCTTCAAGCATATCCGGCGTAAGTCTGCCGTAAACCTCCTCGTTTACGGTGAGCACCGGCGCAAGTCCGCAAGCACCTATGCAACGGGTTGCGTCAAGACTGAACTTTCTGTCCTTCGTGATCTCTCCTCCCTTAATTCCCAAGAGAGATTCGAGCTTCTCCATAATCTGTCCCGAGCCTTTTACGTAGCACGCGGTGCCGAGGCATACGCTTACTGCGTAATCACCCTTCGGGTTGAGGATAAACTGCGAATAGAAGGACGCTACTCCGTAAACCTCGGAAAGCGAAACTCCCATCTGAAGCGCTATATCCTTCTGAACCTCGATGGGAAGGTAGCCGTAAATTGCTTGTGCACCCTGAAGGACGGGCATCAAGGCTCCCTTTTCGTCTTTGTGCTGTGCAATCAGCTCGTCGAGCTCCTTTTTCTGCTCGTCCGTTCCGCTGAAAGCAACGGTTGTCAATTTCTTTTTCATTAGAAATTCTCCTCTGATATATTTTATTTTTTTACTTTCAATGTTTTCTCGATCTTTTCGCAGGCGCCGTCAAGATAGTTATTTTCCATAAGTTCTATAATTCCGTTGTCGCAGAGCGCGGAAAGCTTCTGGTCCATCGGTACGTTGCCCAAAACCTCATAGCCGAAATTTGCGGCAACTTCATTTGCTTTTCCCTCTCCGAAAACGTAAATTTTCTTTCCGCAGTCGGGACATACGACGTAGCTCATATTCTCGACGATTCCCAAAACGGGTATATTCATCATATTCGCCATATTGGCGGCTTTTGACACTATCATCGAAACAAGCTCCTGCGGGGTTGTGACGATGACTATACCGTCAACGGGAAGCGACTGAAATACGGTAAGCGGAACGTCGCCCGTTCCCGGAGGCATATCTATGAACATATAGTCTATGTCGTTCCAGACAACGTCCGTCCAGAACTGTTTTACCATACCCGCTATAACGGGTCCGCGCCATATTACCGGCCTCGTTTCGTTTTCAAGCAAAAGATTAACGGAGATAACGTCTATTCCCGTCTTTGTTCCGACGGGTAAAATGTGTTCCCCGTCCGATTCCGCGCTGCCTTTAAGTCCAAAGGCACGGGGGATAGACGGCCCCGTTACGTCGGCATCGAGAATTGCGGTCTTATAACCCTTTCTCTGCATTAAGACGGCGAGCATTGAGGTAACTATTGATTTACCGACCCCGCCCTTGCCGCTTACAACTCCGACAACGTGCTTTACCGAGCTTAACGAATTAAGTTTTTCTTTCGGTATTCCCCCTGTTCTCGACGAGCAATTCTCGGAACAGGACGAACAATCATGAGTACAATCTGACATTTTTTCTTCCTTTCATAATATATCGTTAATATTTTACTACATATTTTTCTCTTTTTCAAGAACAATTTTCATATTTTTGCGAAATAGCGGTATTTTTTTCAGAGTCGGCAAGGCGGAGCTTTGAAAACGGGTTATTTTATACGTCGGTTTTTGCAAACTATTTGTTGATTTTCCATTGACAAAATAAAACGCGTATGATAGAATATACTTGATTAGGTATGTCACTCGGGAGGAAACGCAAAGGTGAATTTTGCAGACTTGCATTGTCACATCCTCGGCTGTGTCGATGACGGCGCACGGGATGAAAAAGAGATGAAAGAAATGCTTGATATCGCTTACGGTGACGGCATACGTACCATATGTTTCACGCCGCATTTCAAGCTGTATGAATTTTCAAGTGTCGGCGAGATTTCATCGTATAACGAAAGAATATCCGAAAGCTTTGATACGGCAAAGGAGTACGTAAGCGGAAAATACCCGGATATGCACCTGTTTCTCGGAAGCGAGATAATGTATCATCACGATATTTCAGGCTCCCTGTCTTCGTCTTTTTGCAAAAGCATGGCAGGCACTCCGTTTGTACTTGTGGAATTTGACACGAATATATCGTTTTTCGATATGCGCTTCGCGTCGTCGGCTCTTTTAAGAAACGGCTTACGCCCGATAATTGCGCACGTTGAAAGATACGGCTGTCTTATAAAAAATCCGAAGCGGCTCGCCGAGCTCAAAGACCTCGGCGCTCTTATTCAGGTAAACGCAAGCAGAATAAAAAAATTTGCTTTCGGTAAGGTTGCCGGCTTTTTGAAATATGCGCTCAAGCGTTCGCTTGTCGATTTTATCGCAACCGACGCGCACAGGGTAAGCTCTTCTCCGCCCGAAATTGCGAGGGCATATGGAATAGTAAAGAAATTGTGCGGCGTGGATTATGCGAATAAGATATGCTGCGAAAATGCAGAAAAAATTTTGAACAACGGAAATATTTAAGGAGATCTTTTCAAAATGGATTACACAAACAACTCAAAAGACAAATCCGAGATAGACTTAAGAGAGGTTTTTAACTACCTTCTTAAAAAGATATGGATAATTGCACTCGTTGTGGTCGGGTTTGCGGTAATATCTTTCCTCTACACAAGCCTTTTCGTGACGCCGCTTTATACCTCGACGTCAAATATGTTCATAATAAGCACCGCATCCGGCGCCGAAACGAGTTCTGCGGGCAACTGGAGTATAGGAAAGCAACTTGCAAGGTCCGCGCCGGAGTTTATAACGCTTGATTTCTGCAACGATATTGCGGAAAAAATGAACGCCGACGAATACGATTGCGAGGATATTCTCGGTGAGGGAGTAAAGTTCTCCGACTACTATAAATCGCTTACCGGAAAATATAAAATCTCGGGAGCATATATACTCTCCAGCCTCAAAGTTACCTCGGACGATGAAACCTGTATTATAAAATTCAGGGCAACGACGTTAGATGCGAAATTGTCCGCCGTGATAACGAACGTTGTATCGACTTCTTTTGAGGCGCATTACAAAGTCATCATCAATTCCGATTCCGTAAGGACGAGCATCACGGATACGGGAAAAGTGCCCACTTCTCCTTCAAATATTCACAAGATGAGAAACGTTGTTCTCGCGGCATTGATAGGTCTTGTTGCCGCATGCGCCGTGCTTGTTGTGATATTTATGCTGGATGATAAGATAAAGACCCCCGAGGACATAGAAAGACAGCTTAAATTGGGCGTTCTCGGAGCAATACCGGAAACCGAAAACGAAGTGTGAGGTGCGAAAGATGAATAATACCGTTATTAAAGAAAACGATAAAATGAGTTACTCCGTCAAGGAGGCTTTCAAGGCTCTGCGCACAAACTTTATGTTTTGCGGTCCCGATATAAAGACGGTCGTTGTAACGAGTTGCATAAAAAACGAGGGAAAAAGCACGGTTTCGATAGAGCTTGCAAAATCTCTTGCTCTTTCCGAGAAAAAGGTTTTGTTTGTAGATGCGGATCTGCGTAAGTCAGTTTTTGCGTCAAAATATTCCGAAAACACGAAAAAGGTCGTGGGTCTTACGGAATATCTTTCGGGACAGGCAGAATATGAAGACGTTTTGTATGCTACGCAATACGAAAATCTCTCTATTATTTTTGCAGGTGCCGTTCCGCCGAATCCCGTTGAGCTTCTCGATTCTTCAAGGTTCAAGGAGCTTATCAAAAATGCAAGGGACGAATACGATTACGTCATTGTAGATGCCGCACCTCTCGGTATGGTTATAGACGCATCGGTTATATCCACCGCTTGCGACGGCTCGATAATAGTAATAACCGCAAATGAAATAAGCTCCCGTTTTGCAAACGAAGTAAAGGATCAGCTTGAAAAGAGCGGATGCAAGGTTATCGGTGCCATTCTCAATAAGGTGCCCGACGGCTCCCCCCATCTGATGGGGCGCGACGAGGATGCGATCCAGTGCCTGACGCTGCATCCGACGTACTATCACTTCTCGATGTGCAACGCGATGGCGGTGCAGGGCGTGCGCAGTCATGCGCTGACGCTGCACTACCGCGTCAAGGAGCAGAGCGACCTGGTGCTGGAGCACCTGTTCACCGAGGAGAACCGCAGCATGTGGGGCAACCCCAAGCTGATCTTTGTGCCGTGCGCGCAGGTGATGGCGCAGGGGACGTGGGAGCTGCTGTGCAGGCTGATGGCGCAGGGCGCCACCGTGGCGCTGTCGGGCGCGCCCGAGCGGGACGAATACTTCCGCAGGGCGGAGCGCGTGGGTCAGCTCATCCCCGGCGCAAAGGCGCAGCCGGTGTACGGCGTGGAGCGCATTGCGATCGACGGGCAGCTGTTTGACCTGGACTTCCGCAGAGCGGTGGCTTATGCGGACGCGGGCCACGGCATCGAGCGGATCGCTTACGACGCGGACGAGGAGAACGCGGTGCGCGTGGTGAACGTGGGCAAGGGCAAGCTGGTGCACTGCACGCTGCCGCTGGAGCTGTCGGAGTCGGCGGACGCTGTGGAGGCTTTCTACCGGCTGGCGCTGCGCGAGGCAGACGTGGAGAACGCGGCGTTTGTCTGCGAGGCGGGCAAGCCGAATGTGATGATCTACCCGATGGTTTACGCGGACAGCGTGGTGTACACGCTGGTGAACGAAGGGGCGAAGGATGCGGTTGCGTTCACCGACAAGGCGAGCGGGCTGAAGATCGAGACGGTGCTGCCTGCGCAGCGCGGATGCAAGCTGTGCCTGGGCAAGAACGGCGAAGTGTACGGGTACTACGCGCCATGTGATATGAAGGTTGGCGAGACGTGGGTCCCGGCAAACGCATAGAAGGGAGCGGTGCGCGCCGACGAGGGGGGCCGCCGCAGGCGTGTTTGCGGAAC
>CAMGRB010000044.1 GCA_946061315.1 uncultured Clostridia bacterium
ACCCTGAAATCACCCTTAAAAATAAAATCGCATATAAAAACGGGGCACCCTGTGGATAAAATAAGACCGTAGAGATATTCCTCCGCCCTCGTAAAGCCCATACTTAAAAGAGCACTCGGGTAGTTTGCAAGCGTTATCGTTATATAGAATACGAGCGCAAGGAGCAAAAACATAGCGGGAAAGGCAAAAATTTTGCCCGTTAAAATTTTGTCTATCTTTTCGTCCTTTTTTGAGTACTGTCCGTTTTCGTATTCTATTGCCCCCGCCGTTATCTCCTCTCCGCATTTTATAAGCGACCTTACAACGTCGTCCTCGAAATCATCTCCACTCATAAAAACCGATGCTTTTGCGTCCGATACGGCATAAAAAAGGCTTTCCATCTCCTCGTTTTCCATACCCATATGCTTTATAAGGCTTGATTTTGACGGTTCCTCGCACGACAGGAGGCGGAGCGCAAGAAAGCGCGGATTTATTACGTCCTTGTATTTTTCCGTTTTGCCCTCAAGCATGGAGATTGATTGCTCGGTTTTTTCGCCGTACGTTATCTCATATGAGCAGCCCGTCACGTCCAAAAGAGCGTCCTTTAACTCCTCCATGCCCTTGTTGCTTCTCGCACTTGTCGCTATGACCTTTATTCCAAGACGTTTTGAAATAAGGTTGAGATCTATGTTTATTTTTTTCTTCCTTGCCTCATCCATAAGGTTGACGCAAAGAATTACGTTTTTGTTTATTTCGGTGACCTGTAAAAGAAGATTCATACTTCTTTCAATACATCCCGCGTCGCAAACGACTATAATGGCAGAGCTTTTGCCGAAGCAGATAAAATCTCTTGCCACCTCCTCCTCGGGAGAGTGAGCAAGCAGGGAATATGTACCCGGCAGATCTACGAGGACAAAGTTTTTTCCTCCGTGAGAAAAATATCCCTGCGCGCAGGATACGGTTTTGCCCGGCCAGTTGCCCGTATGTTGATTCATTCCCGTAAGAGCGTTGAAAACCGTGCTTTTGCCTACGTTGGGGTTTCCCGCAAGGGCAATTACTATATCGTTCGGGTTTTTCTTTTTTGCAGTTAAAATTTCCTTTGCCGAGTTTAATCCGACCGAGGAATTTGTGAGTCCCATTAGTTTGTTTCCACTCCTATAAGGTAAGCGTCGGCGGAGCGTATCGCAATAACCGCACCCCGCACAAGATAAGCCGTGGGATCGCCCAGGGGGCTTGCGTGAAGCCTTTTTATTTTTGTACCCTCGACAATTCCGATATCCTGAAATCTTCGTCTTATTATTCCTTTTGCAAAAAGGGAAACGACGGTACATTCCTCCGAGTCTTTTATTTCATTAAGTCTTACCATATCGAATTTCCTTTTTATTTATTCGGATACGTTTGTATCCACTTATAATGTATGAATAAATTACGTTAAAGGTGTTTACAAGAGGGGGTACTTATGCTAAAATGGAACAAACGGAGGATGTAAAAATGCTTGACGTAATCAATCTTACAAAACAATACGGAAAAACGAAGGCTTGCGACAACGTGAGCTTCCATCTCGATAACGGAAGTATAACGGTGCTTTTGGGACCTAACGGTGCGGGCAAAAGCACGCTTATAAAATCGGTTATCGGATTTTTGAGATATAACGGTCAAATCACCGTTTGCGGTGTTCCCAACAAAACGGTGGAAGCCAAAAAAATCCTCGGATACATACCCGAGATACCGTCGCTCTATCCGAACCTTACCGTTTCGGAGCACATGGAATTTATCGCCCGTGCCTACAAGCTCGAAAACTATAAGGGATATATAGAAGAACTTTTTGAAAGATTTGAGCTTACCGATAAAAAGAAAAAATTCGGGGACGAGCTCTCAAAGGGAATGCAACAGAAGCTCAATATCTGCCTGGGGCTTTTGCCAAGACCGAAGGTTATACTTCTTGACGAGCCGATGATAGGGCTTGACCCGCACGCGATAAAGGAGCTTAAAAACATTCTTGTCGAGTTAAGGGCGCAGGGGTGCGCCGTCCTTGTCAGCACCCATATGATAGACAGCGTTGATATGCTCTGGGACAGATCGATAATAATGAAAAACGGAAAAATACTCGCAAACGTAACGAAACAGGAGCTTGACGAAAGCAAAGAAACCCTTGAGGATATGTTTTTCAGGCTCACCGAGTCAAAAAAGGAAGAGAGCTCGTATGAGAAGGGAGAGAACGTTTGATGAAACTGTTTCTCTACTACGCTTTGCACTCTGTAAAAAATCAGATAAAGAAGCTTTGTCGCTCGTGGTTTATCATCTTTCTTATCTGCTGTATTCTGCTCGGTGCGGTAATAGGAATCGGCGCCGGACTTATTGCCGAGCACTTTTCGGGCGATGAGGATATACCCGCCGAGGAGGAGCCGGGGGAAATCGAGGAGATTGAGGAAATCGATGCGGAGCTGGTTAAAAAGATACTGTGCACCGCAGTTTGCGCAATCACTCTCGTCGTATTTTTATCTAATTTCGTAATGGCGGACAAAAGCGGAGCGTCCATATTTACCATGCCCGACGTAAATTTGCTTTTCGCAGCACCTATGAAGCCGCAGTCGGTGCTCCTTTTCAAGCTTATGAATCAGATACTTCTTATGGTTGCGGCAAGCGTTTACCTCGTATTTCAGATACCGAATCTCGTAGTAAACGTCGGTCTTGACGCGTTTACCGTAATATCCGTTTTTGCGGCGTGGATATTTATTCTTATCTACGGGAAGCTCATAAACGTGTTCGTTTTCACACTAACCTCCACAAAAACGAACTTAAAAAGGTTTATTCGCCCGACGGCCTATGCTTTGCTTGCCGTGCTTGCGCTTTCATTTTTCGCATTTTACAAAACGGGAAGCGACACACTCCCGAACGCCGCGCTCTCGTTTTTCGGTAACACCGCAACAAGATATATTCCCGTTTACGGCTGGATAAAGGGAATGGTTATGTGGAGCGCAGAGGGCAACGTTTTAATGTTTGCCGTATCGCTTGTTTTGCTTGTGCTCGGAGTCGTGGCACTCGCGTTTGGCGCCTGGAGAATAAAAGCCGATTTTTACGAGGAGGCAATGGCAAAATCACAGGAAACTGCCGAGCTTTTGAGCGCGTCAACCGAGGGCACTACCGCAAAGCGCAAAAAAGACCGTTCCGAAAAGTTAGAGAGGGACGGGCTGAACCGCGGCAGCGGCGCAAATATATTCTTTTTCAAATCTTTGTATAACCGCTTCAGATTTGCCCATTTCAAATTCTTTACCAAGACCTCGGAAACGTATCTTGTTATATCCGTTTGTGCCGTGCTTATCTCAATATTTGCAAAAATAGATATTGATTTTACGTGGCTCGGCATGGGCTTTTGCGCTCTTGTGTTTTTCCGTTCTCTCGGAAATCCGATGGCGCAGGATATGTCAAAGGACTATCTTATCACCGTTCCGGCATCGTCACACTCAAAGATATTCTGGTCGCTCGCCGCAGGAACACTTGATTGCGCGCTCGATCTTTTGCCCGCGTTTATCGTGTCGGCAATATTCTTAAAGGCGAATATCCTTACCGTAATTTCGCTTTTCGTTTTGTGCATAGCGGTTGATTTTTACGCAAGCAACGTAATGCTTTTTATCGAGTTTTCGCTCCCCTCGTCGCTCGCGTTGCAGGTAAAGCAGGCAATATCGATAATGTTTATCTACTTTGGACTTATACCGATAGCGGCTGTAATAATTGCAGGTCTTATCCTTGATATGATAAGCCTGTTCGTCGTTATTGCATCGGTGGCCGCACTTGGAATAGGCGCTTTGTTCTTTGCCTTTTCTCCGTTGCTTCTTGAAAGAGGCAGAAAATAAAAAAATATCACCCGCCGTTTTGCTGAAGGCGGGTGATTTTTTATACCGACGGTAAACTGTTGTCCGGGAATTTTGAAAACAAAATTTTCAAAAATATCGGGGTAAGTATCGAAGAAACTATTATAAGCAAAATTACGGAGGTGAAATAAACGGGGTCAAGGAGCCCTACGGCAAGGCCCTTTTGCGACACTATAAGCGCAACCTCGCCTCTTGTCATCATGCCGACGCCTATTTTAAACGACTCCGACCACTTGAATCGGCAGAGCTTTGCCATAAGACCGCACCCGACTATCTTCGAGATAAGACCTACCAAAACGAAGCCCACGGAGAAAAGAAGTATGTTTACGTTTAGCGCGCTTATATCTGTTTTAAGACCTATACTTGCAAAAAATACGGGGCCGAAAAGCATATAGGAATTTATGTCCATCTTGTTCGCAACGTAGCTTGAGTCCTGAATGTTGCAAAGAATTATTCCTGCGGCGTAGGCTCCCGTTATATCGGCAACGCCGAAATATCTTTCCGAAACGTAAGCCATTCCAAGACAAAACGCAAGACTTAAAATCGGAATACGCCTTGTGTGAGCGTATCTTTTGTCTATAAATTTGAATACCTTGTATGCAATAAATCCGACAATGCCCGCAAAAACGAAGAACAGAAGCGTTTTGAGAATCACCTGTGCCGAGCTTGAAGTGCCGGACTTAAAGCCTATAACAACGGTGAGAACGACTATTCCTATAATATCGTCTATTATGGCGGCACTTAAAATCGTCGTGCCGACCTTGCCTTTAAGATAGCCGAGCTCACGAAGCGTTTCAACCGTTATACTTACCGACGTTGCCGTAAGTATCGTTCCTATAAAGAGCGCCCTGTAAAACTCGTCCGAGCCGAAAGGAACGAAGCCGTAACAGCATTGATAATAAATTGCCCCGCAAATAAGGGGTATCAAAACTCCCGCGCAGGCAATAAGCAAAGCCAAAGGACCCGTTTTCAAAAGATCCTTCAAATTGGTACCGAGCCCTGCCGAGAACATAAGGAGAATAACGCCGACCTCCGCCATGGCGGAAAGGAAATCGCTGTTCTGAACTATACCGAGAACGCACGGACCGATCAAAAGACCTGCCACTATCTCGCCGACAACCTGCGGAGCCTTGAGCTTTCTTGCTATTATTCCGAAAATTTTTGCGGCGACTATGATGATTGCAAGATCCCTGCAAACCGTATACATAAGAAAATGCACCTCTTAAACAAAGATAGGAGTAATTGTAGCACAATGAAGAATAAAAATCAATAGGAAAAGATATTTATATATCGAGAATATTCTGATATGAAAGAGGAAGCCCCTCTTTGTATATGTGCGACATATCCGAGAGGCAAAGGCACTTCGGGGCGACTAATGAATCCTCGGTGTTTTTGAACTCTATTATCGTAACGCTTGAATGGCTTATATCGAAGCTGCTCCAGAAAAGAAGCGGATTTATCGAGAGAAGATAGGACATCCAGGTGGTGCCGAAGCCCTGGTGGCAAAATACCGCCACTCTCATATCGTTGGGAGAAACGGCTCTGTATATGGAGCCCTCCCTTACGTAGCCGAGTTTTTCTGTGAACTTGTCCGACTCAAACGCTATTCTGTCAACGCCCGCCTTTATATCGACGTTTTTGAAGCATTCCGCCTCGTACCACTTATCTCCGAGGGCGAGATTTTGGTCGTTTTTTACCTTGGAGTTTTGAATATGAAACGGCCAGCCGTACCCGCCCTCAAGGGTGTGGCACGCCATCTCCTTCCACGCAATATCCTCGCTTGTCCAGTCCTCAATATTCATCTCAAGACCAAGCAGATCGCAGGTAGGCTGCGCCGTTTGCTTTGCGCGCACGTTTGGCGAGCAGTATATTCTGTCAAGACCGTGGACGGCAAGCCTTTTGGCAAGCGCCTCTGCCTGCAAATGTCCCTTCGGGGTAAGAGAGTCCGGATTGTAAACGGGATCCCCGTGGCGAATGATATATAAAAGCATTTTTATCTCCTCGTTATTTGAAAATTGCAACAGATAGCTTTAACGCCTTTCGGGATAATCTATCTTTTCAAAATCGACCGTATCTCCGCGCTCGAACTTTTCAAACTCCTTTATGTAGGCGTCTATCTTTTCGGAAAGATTTTCCTCATTTATGTCGTCCTCCGAAAAATCGTCCGTTTCACCGTTTGCGCAATTCGGATAATCGTCGGGCTCGGGGTCCTCATAGTACGGGTTTTCAAAAACCTCCTCGTCCTCTGGGCTCTCCTCGACAGAATCCTCTTCGTCGGATACGACGTTTATTTCGTCCTCGTAGGGAGCATTTTCCCCGTCGGATTGCACGTCGTCCTCGTCAAAGGATGCGTCGGTTGCGTTTTCGTTTTCATAAAATTCGTTTTCATCGTCTTGTCCGACGTTATCTTCGTAAGTGGCGTCGCTTATATCGGAAACGTTTTCGGGGTCCTCGTCTGACGGCTCGTAGGCCTTTGCAACGGGCAGAGCATACGTTCTCGGCGCCTCGGCAAGCTCTTTTGTCTTAACCGCCTCGTTTTCGTCCTCGTTTGACGGTATTTTCGATTTTGTTTTCTTGGGCTTTGCCTCGTCAAACTTGTGAGTAAGACCGCCGGCTCTCCTGAACGGATTCTTTTTACATTCCATACTGTCAAAATCGAGAATCCTGTATATCTTCGGTATCATTTTGTTCCCTACGTGAAATTCCCTCGGGTCTACGAGGTCGAACATTCCGAAATGGACGGGAACGGTAATTTGCGAATCTATCGCGGAAGCAAATCTTGCGGCGTCGGTCATATTCATACACCCGTCCTCGCCGTTTATCGGTATAAACGAAACGTCGGGCGATTTCGGTACCGACTCTATGACGTACTTGTTGTAAAGGGTATCTCCCGCAACGTAATACACCTTGCCCGTTTGAGCATCCGAAACGGTTATTCCTATTGCACTCTTGTCGTCGGTCTGCGCCTTGACGGCGGTTATCCGCAGGTTGTCAAGCGTCCATTCCGAGCCCTCGCAGAACATAACGTTGTTGTATCTGCCCTTTATTTTTGCGTCCTCCACCTTTGCATACGAGGATTCCGAGCAAAGAAGCGTTACCGGCTTTTTGGACTTGCGCAGATAGGAGGTGAGGGTGGTTATATCGGTATGGTCGGGGTGGGAATTGGTAAGGACTATAATATCCGGCTTTACCCTGAAGAATTTTTTATTCAATTTCATTCCGCGGTACATTCTCTTGTCTATTTTTTTCAGACTGTCACTCAAATACGGATCAACGACTATTTTCTTGTTGCCCGATACGAACAAAAGTCCGCTCTGACCAAGCCAGATGATCTTCATAAAAATTCCTCCCTCGACGGATTTTTCACATAACGGGGCAAACTTTTTGCCCGTACGAACATTGTAACACATTTTTTTCGGAAAATAAATATCATTGAGCCAAAAAATTAAAAAAATATGTTGCCGTCGGGGTCGCAATAGTGTATAATGTTTTTTGAAATACCGTTTTGAGAGGTGCGTAAAATGACGGTTTATGATCTTAAAACAATGCAAAGATGCGAAATATCGGAAGATACCGTTGTCGCGCTGGGTACGTTTGACGGTTGCCACTCGGGTCACCTTTCCGTTTTTTATGCGGCTTTGGACGAGGCGAAAAAGCGCCGCATAAAGAGCGCCGTATATACTTTTGACGAGATACCGAGGTCGAGTATCGAGCAAAAAAGCGTACCCTGTATCTTTACTTTGGACGAAAAAATAAAATTCATAAGGAAAATCGGGATAGACTATATCGCGATAGACAATCTTGAAAACGTAAGGAACATGAGTGGAGAGGAGTTTTTTGAAAACGTTTTGAAAAAGTCACTCCACGCCGCCTGCGCCTCGTGCGGATTTAACTATCGCTTCGGCAAAGGTGCAAAGTGGGGTAGCCGTGATCTTTGCACATTTTTTGAAAAAGCAGGGGGGAGTGTGCGTATTTCCGAGGAAGTAATAGCTTTCGGCAAGCCGATTTGCTCAACTCTGATAAGAGAAATGATAGAAAAAGGCGAGGTTGAAAAAATACTTGAATTTTCGCCTCCTTACTCAATTTACGCAAAGGTGTTGCACGGAAAAATGCTCGGCAGGACAATCGGCATACCCACGGTAAACCAAAAAATTCCCGAGGGCAAGGTGATCACCGCACGCGGAGTTTATATCACCGAGTGTGAGATAGGCGAGGACGTGTATCCCGCCGTTACCAACGTGGGAATAAGACCGACGACCGACGGAAAAGATGCGCCCGAAAACGTAGAAACGCATATAATAGGTTATGAGGGCAATTTGTATTCGTCTTTCGTAAGGGTCAATTTTTACAGGTTTTTGAGAAGCGAGAAGAAGTTTTCAAGCGTGGAGGAGCTTAAAAATCAGATACTCCTCGACGAAAAATCCGCAAAAGAGTATTTCGGAGCATCGGGCAAGTAACGGATAATTTTCAGGAAAGGAAAAAGGCAATCTCCGTATTCTGCCGCCCCAACGGGGTCAGCGGCGAAAAGCGGAAATTACCTTTGCTGATATTATACGCCGCTTTTTACCGCGTTATTCCGCAACCGATTCCTTAACCGAAAAGCCGGCGTTAAAACAATTTACATTATTTTTTACAAAAAACTATTGAATTTTGTATTTTAATATGTTAAAATGAACAACAGATAGAATCAAGAATGTACAAGGAGTACTGTATGAAACAGATAATTTCTTTGTTTATTTGCGTGATGATGATAGTTCCGTGCTTCGCGTTTGCGGCACTTGCGG
>CAMGRB010000045.1 GCA_946061315.1 uncultured Clostridia bacterium
ATACAAACACCTATACCTCCCCCGAAACGCTCCGCCGCTTGCTTGACGGAATATCGCTTTTTGAAAATGCGGCAGAGATATGTATAGCCACACGCGCGGACTGCCTTGAAGATGAAAAAATCAAAATAATCGACACTCTCTCGAAAAAAATACCCGTTTCGGTGGAGCTGGGGCTTCAAAGCTCAAACGATGCAACCGCAAAAAAGATAAACAGGTGCCACACCTACGCCGAATTTGAGGACGGCTTCAAACGGTTTCGCCTCGGCGCGCCGAGCGCCAAAATCGGTATTCACATAATAGACGGCTTGCCGGGGGAAACTCTTGCCGATATGGAAAATACAGCAAGGAGTGTCGCTCTTTTGCACCCGGAAAGCGTAAAAATACACCTCCTTTACGTCACCGAGGGAACAGCCCTTGCGCGTATGTATGAAAGCGGAGAATATACGCCTATGGCAAGGGAGGACTATATACAAGCGGTCTGCAATCAGCTTGAGCTTTTGCCGCCGGATACGGTAATAGAACGCTTAACGGGTGATGCCGAGGCTACGCACCTTATAGCACCGTTATGGAGCGTTAAAAAGGTGTCGGTGATAAACGATATAGACAAGGAGCTTTTCACCCGAGGCTCGTATCAGGGAAAAAGGTACGAAAGGTAACGTAACCCGTAAAAGAAGCATAAAAGAGCAACAGAGTGAATAAAACAGGAAAGTCACGGCGCAGAGCGCCTGAAAATACAAGGAGAAATTACAATGAAAATTTTATCGATCGGAAACAGCTTTTCACAGGACGCAACAAGGTATCTTGAAGCGGTATCGGACGGGGAATTATTCGTAAGAAACCTCTACATAGGCGGTTGCTCGCTTGAAAGGCACGCAAGCAACATAGCGAAAAACGCCAGGGAGTACGGATACCAGAAGGACGCCGAGACAACGGAAATGATCTCTATAAACGATGCGTTGCTCCGTGAAAAATGGGACTACGTCACCGTACAGCAGGTAAGCGGCTTTTCGGGAATATACGAAAGCTACGAGCCGTATCTTACAGAGGTTATAAATTTTATTAAAAAGACGAGCCCATCGTCAAAAATAGTGTTCCATCGCACCTGGGCTTACGAAAACGGCAGTACCCACGGAGATTTTCCCCGTTATCTTTGCGACAGCGATATAATGCTTGAAAATATAATCGAGGCATCAACCGCCGCCGCATCAAGACACACACTCCGCGTAATACCCGTCGGCAATGCGGTACAAAGAGCAAGACGTCTGCCCGAATTTGATATAGCGCACGGCGGAATGCCAATCACGCGTGACGGTTTTCACCTCTCGCTCGACTACGGAAGATACCTGGCAGCTCTTGTCTGGTACGGCTTCTTCACGGGTAAAAACCCCGAGGACGTATCTTTTGAGCCGCAGGGAACGGACCCCGAAATAAACGCAAAGCTCAAAAAGATAGCAAAAGAAGTTCTTTGATTTCGTTTATCGTCACGGAAAATTTGAGGAAAATGCCAGTCAAAAAACAAATCAAAACAGTAAAAACCTTCAAAAGCGACTGAAAATATGAAATCACAAGGAGAAATACAATGAAGATTTTATCAATTGGAAACAGTTTCTCGCAAGACGCAACGAGGTATCTTGATGCGGTATCTGACGGAGAAATCTTTTCAAGAAATCTATATATGCCCGGCTGTTCTCTTGAAACACATGCAGAAAACATAGAAAAAAAATCAGATGTCTACGAGTACCAGAATGGTGACGAGATTATCGGAAAAATCTCGGCATATGATGCGTTGCTGGGCGAAAAATGGGATTATGTCACCGTACAGCAGGGGAGTGCCTATTCGGGAGTATATGAAACCTTTGAACCGTATCTTACCGAGATTATAAATTTCGTAAAAAAGACAAGTCCGTCGTCAAAAATAGTCTTCCATCGCACCTGGGCTTACGAAAACGGGGGCGTCAACGAAGATTTTCCCCTTTATCTTTGCGACAGCGATATAATGCTTGAAAAGATAATAGAGGCGTCCACTGCCGCTGCGACAAGGCACTTGCTCCGCATAATACCCGTGGGAAATGCGGTGCAAAGAGCAAGACGGTTGCCCGAATTTGACGTTTCACGTGGGGGAGTGTTGATAACTCGTGACTATTTTCACCTATCTCTCGATTACGGAAGATACCTGGCGGCTCTCGTTTGGTACGGCTTTTTCACAGGCAAAAACCCCGAAGGCGTAACCTTTGCGCCGCAGGGAACGGACCCCGAAATAAATGCAAAATTAAAGAAAATAGCAAAAGAAGTCCTTTGATTTACGAAAAAGCCGAGAAAAATGCCGAGGAAAAAGCGCATAAAAATACAAAAGCATAAGGAAGAAACAATGAAAATTTTATCAATCGGAAATAGCTTTTCGCAGGATGCCACAAGGCTTATCGAGGCGGTGTCCGACGGGGAAATTTATTCAAGAAATCTGTTTGTGCCTGGTTGCTCGCTTAAAATGCACGCGGAAAACATAGCAAAAGACGCACACGTTTATGAATATCAAGAGAATGGCGAGCTTATCGAAAAGACCTCGGTGTACGACGCGTTACTCCGTGAAAAATGGGACTACGTCACCGTTCAGCAAGGTAGCGCCTTTTCGGGAATGTACGAAACGTACGAGCCGTATCTTACAGAGGTTATAAACCTCGTAAAAAAGACGTGCCCGTCAGCAAAAATAGTGTTCCACCGCACCTGGTCGTACGAAAACGGGGGCGTCAACGAATATTTTCCGCCCTATCTGTGTGATAGCGACGTAATGCTTGAAAAAATAATCGAGGCGTCGGCTGTTGCCGCGGCTAATCACTCTTTACCGACAATACCCGTCGGCAACGCGGTACAAAGAGCAAGACGGTTGCCCGAATTTGACGTTTCACGCGGGGGAGTGTTGATAACTCGTGACTATTTTCACCTTTCTCTTGACTACGGGTGCTATCTTGCCGCACTTGTCTGGTACGGCTTCTTCACAGGCAAAAACCCCGAGGGCGTAACCTTTGCGCCGCAGGGAACGGACCCCGAAATAAACGCAAAATTAAAGAAAATAGCAAAAGAAGTCCTTTGATTTTAAGTAGCTTTCCCGCGGCTCCCCGGTTTAACTCGGGGAGCCGCGTTTTGCGTTTAGGCGGGCTTACGTTTGACGATTTTTGAAGAAGCCCTGTTTGTCCAAAGAGCGATGCGGGATTTTGTCACATTTTGTCACCCGTGTAAAGTTTCTTACATATATATAAATAGGCGATGCGCGGCGTTTTGTGCAACACTCACAATTTTTCGGTTTTCAGTGTCAAAATCTTTTGAACTTTTTGTGCAAACTCACGAAAAAACGCACGCGGTTTTTAATCGCCTTGACTTTTTTCATAGCGGATGATAAAATTATAACATAGACGGAATATACATTTGCGCACAGGCGCAATATTCCCAAAATACATAAGGAGTTCAGAAATGAAAGCAAAGAAATTTTTAAGCGTCTTAATGGCGCTGGCTCTCGTTTTCGCATCGGTGGCAATCCTCGCTTCCTGCGGAGAAAAGAAACCTACGACTGCAAAAGTCACCTTCGACCCTTACTACTGGATGGAAGATGACGATGACTTTGAGGTATCAAATGAAGACGACCTCGACCTTGAGCGTGACGTTGAGATCGGCGCAAAGGTAGGGACGCTTCCGAAGCCGAAGGCAGACGGATACACGTTTGGCGGTTGGTACGCCGAGGACGACGAGGATTTTGAGGAAAAGTACAAATCCACAACCAAGGTTGAAGAAGACATCACTCTCGTTGCAAAATGGACCAAAGACGGCGGAACTGAAGATACAGGCGGCGGTGGCGGATCGGTTTCAACCTGTGACCACGTATGGACGTGGAATTATGAAGACCCTACGTGTGAACAGCCGTCTATCAGATGGAGACAATGTGCGCTCTGCGGTGAAAGAGAAGAGGAAGTGGTAACCGGCTCATCGGCGAAGCCCGCTCTCGGACACAACTATGGCACCTGGACGGACATACCGCTTGGAAGAACCCGCAAATGTTCGCGTTGCAGCAAAGAAGACACTCAGAACTACAACAACATAACCAGCACGTCTCTTGAGAAATCCATAGAGCTCGTCGGTGAATTCTATTCCACAAACGGTGTCGGTCCTTTGACAAACGGCAACTGGACGGAATCCATGTTTTCCACGATCACGACGAAATCGTCCTCAGAGGCAATCGTTCTGTATGTAAAATCGGGAATTAAGGCGGATATGTTCTATATTGCTACGGAAGGTCCCGGCGCATACGTTATTAAAGTTCGTTACGAAGGTGAAGACGATTACAGAGACGGTGTTCTCGGTTCTTTCGGAAACATTTCCGCGTTTGATCTCGATAACACGAAAAATCTGGAAGAGATAAGAGTAGAAATTACGAGTATGACCGACGGAAGCAGCGGAATAATAGAAGTTGCGATTGCCGTAAGAGATACATAATAAAAATCAAACAGGTCAAAAAAACAAGCGTTTTTGGTTCCCTCGTGTTTTCCCGAGGGAACCTTTTGCAAATGGAAATTATCTTATTTATAAAAAGCTAAACGGAGGGAATAATGAGAAGAAAAATTTCTGCTATATTATCAGTTCTTTGTTTTGTTTTGCTTTTGCTCGTCTCTTGCGGAAAAGAAGAGGAAAAGAATACCGTAACCATAACCCTTGATCCCGTAGGCGAAAACGAGTATGTGATGATAAAGAATGAGGACGATATTGAATTTGAAATTGAAGTAAACAAGGGAGAGAAAATAGGAAAGCTGCCAAAGCCGGAAGCTGACGGATGGTATTTTGCCGGCTGGTATGCAGAGGACGATACGGAATTTGAGACAAAATATAAATCCACGACAAAGGTTGAAGAAGATATAACCCTTGTCGCAAGATGGATAGAGGGCTCGGACGAAGATCCTGACAATAATATAACAATAACGTTAGATATGGGCGTTGCCAACGTAACGAACCTGTCCTCGTTCCGAAGTTCTTTTTCGATAGACATAGGTGCAATAGGAATTGAATTGCCAAAGCCCGAATCGAGAGAGTACAGATTTCTCGGATGGTATAAATCCGGCGACACGGATTTTCTATACGCCATAACGTCAAAAACTGTCCTTAAAGAAGATACTACTCTTGTTGCAAAATGGTTCAGGCTCCCCGGAATGTTCTGTGAGGGAGAACACCAGTTTGAAGAAACGGAAAGAGTTGAACCGACGTGCACCGAAAAAGGATATATAGTTCGTACGTGTACCGTTTGCGGCTACAATCCGAAAGAAACGTTAAAAGCCCTCGGGCACGATTATAAGCTGGAAGTAATTCCTCAGACGTGTGGTCAGGACGGTTGCGACCGCTATACGTGTTTGAGATGTAACGAGTCATACGAGGAAAATCAGAAGCCAAAGACGGGCAACCACAGCTGGAGCAGCAAATGGAAGGAAGCCATACCGGCAACACGTTTTCTTGAAGGAATGGAAACTTGCGAATGTACGGTTTGCGGCGATATAAAGACAAGGCAGACCGAACCTTTCGGAAAAGATGATTTCGATGATATAGAAACCGGGTCATATACATATACCGGAGGAAAATATACCAATGCGCCTTTTGTAAACCTGGCACAGAACGGTGTTGCAAAATTCTCATCATATTACGCTACGTGTATAGGTCTTAACGCAATAGACGGGAATATATCATCCTACTGGGCGGCAGATACTCTTGCCGACGGTGCACCCACGTCGGGTGACTGGCTTGAGGTTCAGCTCGGCGCATCTACCGACGTAGGAAGAATACTGCTTCTTGTACCGAACTACTACTCGTGGGGTCTCGGTGAGGGATGCTATGTTGAATACAAGATAGAAGCATACGTTGACGGCGCATGGCAGGAGCTTGGATATATAAGCGACAAAACGTCGGGCTCGGATGCTATGAATGCAAGGGCTTCGCTTGAGCTTGCAGAGCCCGTTTACACGGACAAAATAAGAGCGACGGTTACTCACTCCGGCAGATACACGCCTGCAACAATATATGAATTTGAGGTTTACGGATACGCCGAGAAAACCGAACGCGTTGTAATTGATGTAACAGGCGAAGCGTCGGCTTCGGTAAGCGGAAAATACAACTCATGGGCGTCAGGTGCCGAGGCTCTGACCGACGGAAGTCTGGCCTCTTACTGGACGACGAACGTAAGAGAATGGCTAATCAACGGCAACGGTATAACAAACACATCCGTTACATTAAAGAATGATGAAAACGAAGAGGTTGTAAAGAATATAACAAAAATAGTTATAAACGCAGGCAAGCTTGTCGGTGAAAGAATAATAGTAAAGGCTTATATTCCTTCCGGAGTTGACGGCAACGGAAATACGACTTTCAAGTGGGAACAACAAGGGACCTTTACGATAAGTGAAGGCGATGCGGATCCGTTTGCGTATGTTATAGATTGTAACATACAGGCAAAGAAAATTCGTCTTGAAGTTGACGGATACGGAGACCCTGAGGATGGAGATGTCAACACAATAAAATCGCTTGTCATAACGGCGGACGGTTCTGATATTACTTATGACGATCTTTCATGGAATCTCCCGGTAAAAACAAGAGCAACCCTTACATTCCCGCAGAAGAGATATATTGCTTGCATCAATTGGGTAGCCAATGCACCGAAAAAAACATTCGTGGTTGAAATTATGATTGACGGCAAATGGGAAAACGCGGGCAGATATGACTACAATTCCCTTCTGTGCTACACATACAACGATCACACGTATTTCACAATCAACATAGACAAATTTGTTGAAGCTGTACGAATAGAAATAGTAAGTGACAGCGATTGTTACACGAGCTTCGTTTACGAATTTTCGGCATATACTCTTGACAATGAAGGAATTGACTTGCCTGTTTACTCAGGATGTTTGCACAAGCTGGCTAACCGTGCGGATACAGTCGTTGTGGCTCCTACCTGCGATAAGGCAGGATATTCGCAGATGACTTGCGCAAACTGCTCTGATTTCTCTTACAGAACAGATGCAACCGACGCTCTCGGACACACCTGGGGATCTTGGGAAAAGACCTCAAGCGCCTCCAAGGTTGCGGGCTTTATGCTTGAAACCTGCGCTTGTACAAACGAGGGCTGTACCGCTGTAAAGACACGCAATTACAGCGACACCTACGAGGCACCCGTCATTACAAATTGGCTCAACAACGCACCTGCGGCGTGGAGCATGACCTTTGACGACGGATGCTATCCCTGGACTTACGAATGGGTAATTCCTCAATACCAAAAATACGGCTATAAAGCAACTGTCCTTATGGCTATCTCCATGATGGACAGCTACCTTGACGACTGGAAGGATTATATAGCAAGCGGAACGTTTGATATAGGCTCTCACTCTTATAATCACAGAGGAATTTACAGTGGAATAATGAACGAATCAAACGGTCTTGACGACGTCAATACGGCATATTATTGGCTTTCGTACACGTTCAAGGGTCAGAGAATTCTCGGATTTGCAACTCCTAACGGTGCGACCTCGGCAAGTACCGCAAATTTCGTAACGAGCATCATGGTGGCAGGACGTAACGGCGGTAACGGTAACGGAGGACCCGATACAACGTTCTATAATAAACTTGAAGATCTTGTAACGAGATCAAAGTGGGGCAATCTTAATTCCTACATTTCCAAGGCAAATCAGACCGAGGGTCCTTACGAATACGTAAAGAAGTCCGATCTTAAGAATGAAGCAAAGACGGAGCTTGTAAACTACGTATTCAGCGAGGAAGAAAACAAGCTTGTTGCAGATAAGAGCGGAGTCGGCACCTACGTATATGAAAAAGAAAATTGGAAATACGCATGGCACGAGGTCGGCTCCTATGACAAAAACGGCGAGGAATACGTATTCCGTAACGACAATAATGGAGAATACGTTCTTGCACATACCGGACTCGGATCCTACGAAAGAGCGATAAATATTCTTATCGAGAATAACGCATGGACGGTTGAGTGTATGCACTCTCTCGGCTACGGCTCGATTTACTCGACATACGATTCTACGATATCGAAGTTTGAGTACCTCAAAAAGACGGGCGTATGGGTAGGCTCTTACACCGAGGTTATTCAGTACGTCAAAGAGGCGCAAAGAGCAACCGTTGATACCGTATCGCTAACGGAGAGCGAGATAAAACTCACCCTTACCGACACGCTTGACGACTTTATGTTCAATCAGGCTCTTACCATAAAGGTAGATATAGGCGATTGGACGGGTATCACGGCAACGCAGGACGGTAAAGCAATAGAGTTCTTTATCGAGGACGGCTATGCATACGTAAACGCAGTTCCCGATTGCGGCGAGATAGTTATAACCAAAAACTAAAACCTCAAAAAACTAAAATATGCGGCTCACACGGGCCGCATATTTTTTATATTGATTTTTTGTTTTTATCGACACTCCCTCCGCGTTTTTTGTGTTTTGGCGGGCGATTTCTTTTTCAAAGCCTTTTCTATACAAGCTTTTTTACTTATTTTGAGTGTTTTTTGCCGCGGAGTATCGCTTAAACGGATTTTTTGTATTTAATAAAATAAGTAGTAAAATTTCAAATTTTTCTTGACATAATATT
>CAMGRB010000046.1 GCA_946061315.1 uncultured Clostridia bacterium
TGCCTTGTCAAAAATGGCTATCCTCCTCAGTACACTCCAGAAGTGTTCCGCGAGGATACATTTTGGATATATATAATAATAATAACACGCACGGAGTATGATTTCAAGTTTTTTTTGAATGAAATTGGAATTTTAACACAAAAAAACGGCTCGCGCCGTTTTTTGTGTTTATAAAAGTTGAAAATCAAAGATATTTGAGGGTTATGGAATCGCCGTCGATATCGAACGACGCAACGGCGATGGGAGCCTTGTTTTCAAAGATGATGGCGTTTGCCAATCTGTCCTCGATCTCCGTTTCGATAAACCTTCTCATATTCCTTGCGCCGAATTTGCGGCTATACGACTTATCCGCTATATACTCGCAGACGCGGTCCGTATATTTTAGGCGAACGTTTTTCTCCTCAAGCGATTTTTTAAGATCCTCGAGCATAATGTGAGCAATCTTTTCAAAATCCTCTTTTTCAAGAGTTCTGAACGTGATTATCTCGTCGATTCTGTTTATAAATTCGGGGCGCATAAAGGTGAGGAGCGCCTTTTCGGTCTTTTCCTTTTCAAGCTTTAATTCCGTGCCCGAAAATCCCGCGGGGGCGCCCGATACGGCGGAGCCTGCGTTGGTCGTCATTACGATGACCGTATTTTCAAAATTGATCACCCTGCCCTGTGAGTCGGTTATTCTTCCCTCGTCAAGTATCTGAAGCAGAATATTCAAAACGTCGGGGTGCGCCTTTTCTATCTCGTCAAAAAGAATTACCGAATAGGGACGGCGGCGTATTTTTTCGGTAAGCTGCCCTGCCTCGTCGTATCCGACGTAGCCGGGAGGCGCGCCTATTATCTTTGATACCGAGTGCTTCTCCATAAACTCGGACATATCAAGCCTTATAAGAGATTCTACGGAATCGAAAAGATCCGACGCGAGCGTTTTTACAAGCTCCGTTTTTCCGACACCCGTAGGTCCAGCAAAGACGAATGAAACGGGTCTTTTTTTCGACCCGACGCCGACACGGTTGCGGCGTATCGCCCTTGCAAGCGCAGACACCGCCTCGTCTTGTCCGACTATTCTTTCCTTTATTCTGTCCTCAAGACCCGCCAGCTTTTCAAACTCGTCCTCGGAAATATTGGTTGCCGGTATGCCGGTCCATATTTCGATAACTCCGGCAAGGTCTGCCTTCGTCATGGCGATATTCGAGCATTCGCTGTCAAGCTTTTCTTTTTCAATAAGGAGTTGCGATTTTTGCGATTTGTATTCCGCAAGGGTCTTATACTCTTGCTCGCTCGGCTCCTTGCCTCCGTCGGCTATTTTTGTATTGAGCGCCTCGGTCTTTTTGTCAAGCTCCGCGAGGGTGTCCATCAGCTTGTATCTCTCGTTTATTCTCGGTGAGTGAAGGACTATGTGTGAGCAAGCCTCGTCGATAAGATCTATCGCCTTATCGGGCAAAAACCTGTCGGTTATATATCTTTCGCTCATAGTAACGGCACATCTCGCTATATCGTCGGGTATTGTGACCCCGTGATATATCTCGTAGTAGTGCTTTATTCCCATTATCATCTCGACGCACTCGTCAATCGACGGCTCGTCGATTTTGACGGGCTGAAATCTTCTTTCAAGCGCCGCGTCTTTTTCTATATACTTGCGGTACTCCGTCATCGTGGTGGCGCCTATTACCTGTATCTCGCCCCTTGAAAGTGCCGGTTTAAGTATATTCGCCGCATTCATACTCCCCTCGGAGTTGCCCGCGCCGACAATATTATGAATCTCGTCTATTACGAGTATTATGTTTCCTGCCGCCTTGACCTCTTTGAGAAGCCCGTTTATCCTCGCCTCGAACTGCCCTCTGAACTGAGTTCCGGCAACGAGTGCGGTAAGGTCAACAAGGTAAATTTCGCAATCCTTGAGCTTATAGGGTACGTCACCGTCAACTATTTTCTGCGCAAGCGCCTCGGCTATTGCCGTCTTGCCGACGCCCGGCTCACCTATCAGGCACGGGTTGTTTTTCTGACGGCGGCACAAAATCTGAATTACCCTTTCAAGCTCCCTCTCTCTGCCGACTATCTTGTCGAGCTTGCCGTTTAAGGCGTCCTGCGTGAGATTGTGGCAGTAGGTGGTAAGATTTTTTCTGTCGTCCTTCGTCCTCGTATTTTTCTTTTCCTTTTCGGGATTCGTTTTGGAAAATCCCGAATTTCTGACGAGCTTTGAAAAATCTATCGTCGGCGCGTCGTCATCTCCGTCCTCGCCGTCGTTTTCATCGTCTGCAGGCATAATTTCGGCGACCATCTTTTCCATGTTTTCAAGCTCGTCGTCGCTTATACCCATTCTTTTCATTATATCGTCAACGGGCTTTATGCCGAGTTCCCTTGCGCAAACAAGGCAGAGCCCCTCCTGCTTTTGCTCGTTGTTTTCTATTTTCATGATGTAAACCGTTGCCGGTCTTTTCTTACATCTTGCACACATTTCCATGGTTTGTTCCTCTTATGTGAATTGGATATTATGACTTTTTGAACCAGCCGAGCACAATATCCAAAAGATTGTTCTTACAGAAAAATTTCAGAATTACCGAATTGTTTATAATGTTCTCGTTCAGAGCGTCGGGATACATTGGTCCGAACCACTCTATTGCTTTCATCACAAGGAAGCTTGCGCCCCACATAATGACTGCCGATAAAGCCACGCCGAACACAAGCCCGAGAAATTTATTGAGAATATCAACTCCCCTGAACCTTGTCAAAAGATTAAGGAGGTGAACGACGATTGTCAGGGCTACTATGGCAACGGCAAATATCGCTATTACGGCTACCGCCACCGAGATCATAAAGGAGAGCGAGGAGCCGATATTTTCGGACAGGGCGTTTATATTCTCTGCCGTGAGATTCTTAAACTGCTCGTCCAGCTTTTCAAGATCAAGTCCGAATTTTGAGAGCACGTTGGTGTAAAACGACGGTACGTCCTCGTATATCGAAGAAAAATCGACGACCGCATTTTCTCCGCCTGCGACAGCGGTGAGCGATTTATTTACCCAGCCGACTATCGTCTTGTTCATAAACATGGAGTCTATGAGCTTTGCGACGTGGTTGCGCAATGCATAGGCGAGAAAAATGGCAATAACGGTTTTGAGAAAATCCAAAACCGTCTTGACAAATCCTTTTTTCGTATATCTTATAATCAGAATGCAGGCTATGACAGCCAGTATTATATCTATGACAAGACTTGCTACCATAAAAGCCTCCGTTTCAGAATATCGTTTAGGATAGTATTAACACAAAAGCGTCATAATAACGATTTTGCGCCGCTTATTTTCCGAGCCAGCCCTTGAGTATATACCAAAGATTGTGCTCGCTGAAGAATTTAAGTATCCTGGAATTTTCAATTATGGTCGAATTGAATATTTCCGGCTTGTAGTTTGCACCGAACTGGATAGCGTAAGTAATTCCGAGTGAAATAAGCCATGCGATTACGGCAGATACGGCAACTCCTATAAGAGCTCCGAGAATGACGTTGACAAATCTGAACACGGGCAATTTACCCACCTTACCGAGTAGTATGCCCACGAATATCAATAATATTTCGGTGACTATGAAAAGCACAAGACAGGCGACTACCGTTGAGATGATGGACGAAAGTGCTGCGCCGAGCCCACCTGCAAGCTCCTGCATAACCTCGTACGAGGCGTTCTCTTTGCCGGCGAAATACTTCTGTATTGCAACGTCGTCCATTCCCGATTTCATCATCATATTCGTAAACCATTCGGGAATACCGTCAAAAAGGTTGTAAAGAGCGTATCCGCCCTCTCCGTCCGCCGTGGAAACGAACGCGTCGAGAACCCATTTGTTTGAGATCCCGAGAAATATCTTTTCACTTAAGAGTTTTGCAAGCGGAGAGTTAAAAATATATGCAACGAGAAAAGCGAGTATGGTTTTTGCAAAAGTCATAAACGACTTTATAAAGCCACGTGCCGCATTTCTTATGATTACTATCAAGCAAATGAACGCTATTAAAATATCAATTGCCAGACTTATGGTCATTTTTATTCCTCTTTCTTTTTCGTAACCGAAAAGCACAGTTGTCCGGTTTGTACATCTATTATATTCCCTTTTTCGGCATTTGTCAATAGTTGTAGATTACTTTTTTCAAATAAAGCCCGCAAGCCTTTGCGGTAGGCCCAGCAAGCCTTCTGTCACGGCCGTCTATTATCGAGGTTATATCGGTTTCTTTTATCTTGCCCGAAGCCACGGAAAGCAACGTTCCCACCATTATTCTTACCATATTATAAAGAAATCCGTCGGCACAGACCGTGAACTCTATTATATCGCCGCTTCGTTTTATGCAACTGCCGAAAACGGTCCTCTCGGTATCGGTTATTTTGGAGCCGCTCGACATAAACGAATCAAACCGATGCGTGCCGACAAACTGCGATGCGGCAACGTTCATTTTCTGAAGCTCACCGTCACTTATTCTCTTTCCGTACTCGAGAACTTTGTTTTTGTAAAACGGATTTCTTATCTCGGAATC
The DNA here is from genome assembly GCA_946061315.1 of uncultured Clostridia bacterium. Lineage (GTDB taxonomy): Bacteria > Bacillota > Clostridia > Oscillospirales > CAG-272 > RGIG2000. Next base: position 4,505 of record CAMGRB010000046.1, read on the forward strand.
GTGGATTTTGTAAACGTACTCCTTTTTCACCACTCCGTACCTCGGGTGAAACGTATCGTCGACAGGGCAAGCGGACAAAACGGATATATCATCCGGAAGATTTGCGTTCATAGCCAAAGCGATTTTATCTATGGGCACACTTATCGCATCTTTTTTCGACCTCGGCTCGATAGTTGCCGCAAAGCCGAGTGCGTGCACACCGCTGTCCGTGCGGCTGCAACCCGTCACGTTGCAGGGAAAACCGAAGGTTTTTTCCGCCGCCTTATTGAGCATAAGCGCAACGGTCGGTTTTTCGCCCTGAAGCTGATATCCGTTATAGTTCGTTCCGTCGAACGAAACGGTGATGAGAATTTTCATATTTTATACCCGTTTGCGTAAACGTTGATAAGAATAACTCCGGCAAGGGTAAGAGCGCCGAGGGTGAACATAACGTAGTCGCGGAATTTCATTTTAAGCTCGTTCATTCTCGTTCTTCCCGTACCGCCGCGGTAGCAACGGCACTCCATTGCCGTGGCAAGCTCCTCCGCCCTTCTGAAAGCGGATATGAAAAGCGGTATTATTATAGGTATGAGCGCTTTTGCTCTTTTTATAAGTCCTCCGCTTGAAAAATCGGCTCCTCTTGCTTTTTGCGCGTTCATTATTTTCGACGTTTCGTCAATGAGCGTCGGGATAAATCTCAACGCTATGGTCATCATCATTGCAAACTCGTGAACGGGCACTTTTATCTTTTTGAGTGGTCCGAAGAATTTTTCAAGTCCGTCGGTCAATGCTATCGGGGTCGTGGCGTAAGAGAAATAAACACTCGTTGCCGCAAGCAACGTAACTATTCTCTGCGTCATAAGTCCCGCATTGATAAGTCCTTCCTTATAAACATCGACTCTCCAGAAATTCGGGATAACGGTAAAGGACACAAGAAGCGTCTGCCCCTTTACCCAGAATACGTTGAGCAGCGCGGTAAAGGCTATGATTATGAAAAGAGGTTTAAGACCTTTGAGCACTATTCTGAACGGCACTTTGCTTATTATTATGGAAATAAGCGCGACAAGTGTCAGAAAAGCGAATGAATAAACGTCCTTTGCAACAAAGGTTGCGATAAGGAAGAAAAGCATAAAGAACAGTTTTGCGCGCGGGTCGGCTCTGTGTATGACCGAGCCCGTTTCATAGTACTGCCCGAGGGTGACGTCAAATCCCATTTTTATTCCCCCTCACGTAGTTTACTATTGCATCGACCGCACCGTCCACCGTGTAAATATCCGCAGGAACGGATATTCCTTTGTTACGGAGGGCATAGATTATATTCGATATTTCCGGCACGTCAAGCCCTGCCGACAAAAGAAGCTCACGCTGTGAGAATACCTCGGCGCAGTTTCCGTCCATAATGAGTTTTCCTTTGGACATAACCGCTATTCTGTCGCAGTACATCGCCATATCCTCCATACTGTGACTTACTATGACGATGCTCTTTTTGCTCTCCGACTGATACCTTTTTATTCCGCCGAGAATTTCCCTGCGTCCTCTCGGGTCAAGCCCTGCCGCAGGCTCGTCAAGCACGAGTATATCGGGGTCCATAGCCATAACTCCGGCAAGTGCAACCCTTCTTTTCTGCCCGCCCGAAAGGTCAAACGGCGACTTTGAGAGCACGTCCTCGGGAATACCGCAAAAATTAGCACTTTGCGCTACCCTGTTTACGATTTCTTCCTCGGATATGCCCATATTTCTCGGTCCGTAAGCAATATCGTCCTTTACGGTTTCAGCAAACAGCTGATACTCGGGATATTGCATTACCATACCGACCTTGTATCTTATTTTACCTATCTCCTTCGGCTTTTCCCATATGTCCTCGCCGTCAATTATAACCTTGCCCGAATCCGGCTTCATAAGACCGTTGAACATCTGAATAAGGGTGGATTTACCCGACCCTGTGTGTCCTATTATTCCGGTTATGCAGTTTTCTTTTACGGTGAGGCTCACCCCGTCGAGAGCGCATATTTCATACGGAGTTTTTTTGCCGTAGGAGTATCTTATATCTTTAAGTTCTATGCAAGACATCTTATTTTCCCAAACCGTTTATTTTTTCTTCTATAAGCTCGGCGCACTTGTCAAATCCGTACACTCCAAGCGGAATTTTAAGGTTTAACTCATCGTTGAGCTTATATATGAGTTCCACCGACTGCGGCACCTCAAGCCCCGCTTTCCAAAGCTTTTCGGGATTTGAAAACACCTCCTCGGGCTTACCCTGTGTGTATATCTCGCCGTTTTTCATAACCATAACTCTGTCTGCCATAACCGCCTCGTTCATATAGTGGGTTATGAGGACTATGGTTATCTTTTCCTCGCGGTTTAAGCGCATTATCGTTTTCATAACGTCTTTTCTGCCCGAGGGGTCAAGCATTGCCGTTGACTCGTCGAAAATTATACACTTCGGTTTCATGGCGATAACTCCCGCTATCGCAACTCTCTGCTTCTGCCCTCCCGAGAGGTTATGCGGAGCGTGGCGCGCGTATTCCGTCATTCCGACGATTTCAAGCGCCTCGTCAACCCTCTTTCGTATTTCGGCAGGCTCGATACCGAGGTTTTCGGGCCCGAAAGCCACGTCCTCCTCGACAACCGTTGCGACTATCTGGTTATCGGGATTCTGAAAAACCATGCCGACGTTTTTACGAACCTCGTAAACGTCGTTTTCGGTAATACCGTCGTCCGTTACGTCTTTTCCGTTTATATAAATCTTCCCGCTGTCGGGTTTAAGTATCATATTCATAAGCTTGGCGGTGGTCGATTTACCCGAGCCGTTATGCCCGAGTATCGCAACGAACTCCCCCTCGTTTATCTCAAAAGAGAGATCCTTTACCGCGTACATATTTTTAAGCGTTTCGTCACCCGGATAGGTGTACGTCACGTTTTCCATTTTTATAACGGAGCTCATAAGGAATCCTCCTTCCTACGCGAAGTCCATCTTGCGCTCGCACCGCAGGGCAGATACCCGCCCGATTGCGTAACGGGCAGAGCCAACTCCGCAGTTTCGGACACTCCGCCATGCTTTTTTGTAACCTCAAGGTCGAGAACGTAGCCCATTGTGAGCGCGCTCAAACCAGTCGTATATGAATTTATGAGCATAAAGAGCGCGTTGTCCGAAAGGAGCTTCTCGCAAAGAGATACAAGGTCGCAGACGCAGTCCTCAAGCTTCCAGACCTCGCCGCCCGGTCCTCTGCCGTAAGACGGGGGGTCCATTATTATTCCGTCGTATTTGTTGCCGCGCCTTATCTCACGCTCGACAAACTTGCGGCAATCGTCAACTATATATCTTATGGGCGCGTTTTCAAGCCCGCTTAAAGCGGCGTTTTCCTTGGCGCAGGCAACTATGCCCTTTGACGCGTCAACGTGCACGACCTCGGCGCCTGCCATGGCGGCGGCAACGGTCGCCCCTCCCGTGTATGCGAAAAGGTTAAGCACCTTAACGCTCCCGCCCTTTTCCTTGCGCTCTCTTATAAGCTCCGAAAACCAATCCCAATTTGACGCCTGCTCGGGAAAAAGCCCCGTGTGCTTAAAGCCCATCGGCTTGAGCGCGAATTTCAGCTTGCCGTAAGATATTATCCACTTTTCCGGCACGTCGTTTTTTACCCACGCGCCGCCACCCGAGGAAGAACGGCGGTATATACCGTCTGCCTTGCCCCAGAGCTTGCTTGTCTTTTTATTCTTCCATATTATTTGCGGATCGGGGCGGATAAGTATATACTTTCCCCACCTCTCGAGCCTCTCGCCGTCAGATGCGTCGATAAGCTCATAATCCTTCCATTTATCTGCAGAATACATTTTGTCCTCACATTTTATAGTATTGTCCGAGTACGCTGCCGCCCGCGTGCCCATGGCATATGGCAAGCGCAAGCGCGTCCGCCGTATCGTCGGGCTTCGGCGGCTTTGGCAGCTGCAATATGGAGGTTACCATCGCTATTACCTGCCTCTTTTCCGCCCTGCCGTAGCCGACTACCGCCTGCTTTACCTGAAGCGGTGTGTACTCGAATATTTTAAGCCCCTGTCTGTATGCTGCAAGGAGCAACACCCCCCTTGCCTCGGCAACCGCTATGCCC
>CAMGRB010000047.1 GCA_946061315.1 uncultured Clostridia bacterium
ATCCTCTTTTTCGTTTTATTTTTCGGTTGCCCGAATTACTTTTATTTTATCATATGTTAATAGGTAAATTCAATAGATAATTTTATTTTTGTTAAAATTCTTACTTTACTGAAAAAAATAAGCCGCAGACTGATTTGAAAATCTGCGGCTTGCGGTTTGATTTTTTCGAACTATTACCAGGTGCGGGATTTCATTTCCTTGAACTGACCGACGGTGGAAACGTGAGCGTTGAGTCCTCCGTCAACGGTTACAACCTGTCCCGTGAAGTATTCGCTCTCGTCGGATGCGAGGTAGATGCACATATTGGCAATATCCTCGGGGCATCCGTAACGGTTTACCATTATGTTGTTAAGGAATATGTCCTTAAGAACCTGGGGAACGTGTGCCTCGTTATCGGGGGTTACGATAAGTCCCGGACGAACGCAGTTGCAACGGATATTGTCCTTGCCGTACTGCAAAGCGGTGGACTTTGTAAGCATATCAACTCCTGCCTTTGCACAAGCATAAGCGGTTGAGCCGAGGTCGCCTCCGCAGGAAGCCATGGAGCCTATATTGATGATGGAGCCACCCTTGTTTTCTTTAAGGTAGGGTAATACTGCCTTTATTGCATAGAAGGTTCCTCTCATATCGCTGTTGAAGATGTTGTCCCACATCTCTACGGTAAGCTCGTCAACACGTCCGTCTTTAAGAGCAACGTTTGCGGCGTTGTTTACGAGAACATCTATCTTGCCGTACTTCTCGGCGGTGTCCTTGAACAAAGCGTCGATACTTGACGTATCAGTGATGTCCATAAAGTGATAGGAAGCCTCCCCGCCCTCTTTTACGATAGCGTCAACAACTGCCTGTCCCTTTGCCTCACGGCGTCCGCATACGACTACCTTTGCGCCCTCGGCAGCAAAGAGCTTTGCAATTCCTACGCCGATACCGCTTGTAGATCCAGTTACGATTGCTACTTTACCTTTTAATCTTTCCATTTTTAATTCCTCCATATATTAAAATAATTATCCAACGAACATAATAAACCTTTTTGGTTGATAAGTCAATAGTTTAAGAGAGATTTTCACTTAATTTTCAAAAAATTACTGCCTTTTTGCAAGACGTGAAACGCCCTCTTTTACCGCCGATATAAACTCGTCTGCTTCCTCGGTTGTGTTTTGCGCTCCTATGCTTGCCCTTAAGGTGCTGTCCGCCTCGTCCTTTTTAAGTCCGAAGGCGGTGAGCGCACGGCTTACCTTATTTGAATGTGACGAGCAGGCGGAGCCGCTTGATACGTATATGCCCTTTGACGAGAGGAAATGGAGCATCGTTTCGCTTCTTATCCCCTTGGTTGTAAAGCTTATTATATGCGGCGCTCTCTGCTTTGGCAGATTTACGCTCACACCGTCAATTTTCAAAAGACTGTCAGTTATATAATCACGCAGGGCGGTCATTTTTGAAACGTCCCCGGCAAAAGATGCCCAGTGCTCCGACGATGCCTCGGCAAATGCGGCTATGGCGCAGACGTTTTCCGTTCCCGAACGGATGCCGTTTTCCTGCCCGCCGCCGAACACTATCGGCGCTATTTTCTTTGATTTGAGTATATCGGGAGAGATATAAAGAGCACCCACTCCCCTTGCTCCGTTTATCTTATGGGAGCTTATGCTTACAAGGTCTGCACCGAGAGATTTCGGCGTAAATTTCACTTTCATATAGGACTGAACGCAGTCGGAGTGGGTAACTGCCGATGGAGATACCTCTTTTACCGCCGAAAACGCATCGGCTACGTTATAGAGTGCGCCCGTTTCGTTGTTGACGTGCATAAAGCTTGCAAGAATGGCGCCCTTTGCGTTTCCCCTTATAAAGTTTATATCAAGCTCTCCCGCATATGTGGGAACTCTTAAAACCGTAAATCCGCGTTCTTCGAGAAATTCGGCACAATTTTCCACGCACGAATGTTCTCCGTCCGTTATGAGTATTTTCTCGTTGCCCGCGCGTCGCTTTGCAAACACGGTGCCGAGTATTGCAAGATTGTTTGACTCCGTGCCGCCCGAGGTAAAAACAAGCTCGCCCTTTGTCGCCCTTGTGATTCCGAGAGTTTCGAGTATTGTTTTTCTTGCTCCCTCGAGGATATTTTCGGCGTCAAGTCCCCTGCCGTGAAGCGACGAGGGGTTGCCGTAATGGTCCTTTATTATTTCCGCCATTTTTGAGGCGGCACCCTCCGACATTTTTGTCGTTGCGCTGTTATCAAAATAGATTTCCTTCATTTTAAGCCTTAATTGAATCTGAAATTTTCTATGATGGAATTTACCGTAGCGAGATTTTTTACGAAAAGACCGTTCTCGTCGTCAACATCTCCGATTGACGTATAATGTATTACATATATGCTGTTGTCATTCATTGTCTTTCTTATTGTCGCAACAACCATATAAGTGTACTTTACCCCACTGACCGTTCCATAATAAATATATTTGCTTGCTGCCTTGCCGTCAACCACCGTTTTTTCTCCTTCGGTTACAACAGTCATCGTACCTCTAAACGGCTCATCATTTACTTGCTCTTTGTAAAGTTCCCACCATGACTCGATAGACGATAATTCTTCCTCGAGATTCCACTGTGCCACGCTGACGCTCGAACGGTCGGCATCCGAAACATGTGCCATCGTTGCACCGTTGCTTATGTCGATTATCCACTTTTCAGGCACGAAAAGCGAATAGTCCACTATGCTCGTATCCGAGGCGAGCTTCATACCCTTCGGCACGTCGGTTTTACCCGAGCACGAGGAAAGAGCGCATAAGGCGAGAACTATCAGGAGTACGGATAAAATTCTTCTTATTTTCATATTTCGTATTCCTCCGCAATTTTTAAGACTAATTTAAGCGTTTCTTCTGCGTCCTTCATATCTATTATCTCCGAGGACGTGTGGATATTTGCGCACGGAACGGATATTGCACCTACAAGGCAACCCATAGCCCCGTTTTGCAAGGCTTTGGCATCGCCCTCCGTGCCCGAGTTGGCTACCTCACATTGATATTTTATTGAGTGACGTGTCGATATTTCACGCAGCTTTTCCACTACCTCGGGGGAATAAATCATTCTCGAGGTTTTTATTTTTATCGACACTCCCTCGCCCAAAACAGCGTTGCCGTCCGATACCGAGGACTTGTCCTTTGCGTCGGTCGTATCAACCGCTACGGCTACGTCGGGTCTTACCGAATAAGCGGCAACCCTGGCTCCCCTCGAATATACCTCTTGTTGTGCGGTGAACACGAAATAGAGGTCGTTTTTAGTTTCCTTTATCTGCTTTATCGCTTCAATAAGGATTGCACAACCGACCTTACCGTCAAAGGAGTGACCTGCATATTCGTTCGAGAGCAGTTTTGTCATCTTTGGTACCGGGACGAAAAAGTCACCCACCCTTACCTTTGATTTTGCCTGCTTTTCGCTCTTTGCGCCTATGTCTATATAAACGCTGTCCGCTTTCGGTATCTCGCCGTCCTTTTCGGATATAATAACGCCCTTTACTCCGTTTTCGGAAACGACCTCCGAATATGAAAAGGCGAGAAAATCAATATCTCCGACAGGGCTTACTCTTATCGCCCCGTTCTTTTCAATAAAGGTTACGAAAAAACCTATACTGTCGGTATGTGCGGCAAAAAGAAGCTTCTTGCCGTTACCTTTTTTATGGGCGATAAGGTTGCCCATGGCGTCGGTTTCCACACCATCAACGTAAGGAGCTATCTCCTCTTTTATCAAATCTCTTACCTGTGCTTCCCTGCCCGAAATGCCCGTGGCATTTACAAGCTTTTTCAAAACAGAAATCATATTTTCTCCTTTGCTTGCTCAAACGGCAAATCTTTATTCGTTATTACTGCGTAAACGGCGTCGTATATGCTTACTACGTCACTATAAGATACAACGTCGGAGGGTGAATGAATGTATCTTGACGGAGCAGAGATTGCAAGGACCTTTGCCCCGCACGCGCTTCTTTGAATGTGCGATGCATCGTTACCGCCCGACACGTACTGCTTTATCTGGTATTTTATATTTTCTCTTTCGAGAATATCGGTTACAAATCTCATATAGTCGCGGTCGTATATCGTTGCTCTGTCGGCAAAGGATATTGCGCCTCCCTTGCCCAAAGCGGCAACTCTCGATTTCGGCGCAACGCCGCAAATATCCGCAACCGCCGTTGACTCAATGACTATTGCATAGTCGGGCTTTATTCTCTCGGCGGCGGCAAATGCGCCCGAAAATCCAAGCTCCTCTCTGTCCGTAAAGGAGAAATAAAGGTCGTACGGAATTTTGTCTTTGACTTTGACAAGATTTTTTGCAAGTGTGCACATAACGGCACAACCGAGCCTGTCGTCAAGCGCTTTGGCTTTTATAAAACCGTTCCCAAACTCGACGTATTCGGAGTCAAAAGCGAAATAATCTCCGACGCTGACAAGCTCTTTTGCTTCTTCCTTATTTCTTGCGCCGATAAAGATATACATATCCTTTATCTCGGTGCGCGCTTTTCTCTCGTCCGCACTTTGAAGATGTATCGGCTTTGAGAGTATCGCACCCGAAACTCCGTTTTCGGACACTACTCTTTTTGATGAGAGCACAAGCGGGTCTATACCGCCGACGCACCCGAATTTGACGCAGCCGTCCGAGGTTATGCCCGTTGCCATAAGCCCTACCTCGTCCATATGGGCGCTTATCATAAGCTTTGGCGCTCCCTCGTTTGCTATTCTTACTGTAACCGCACCCAATGGATCTGTTGTCGGGTTTAACTCCGAGAGGTTTTTTACTATTATATCTCTTACGCTGTCAACACAGCCGCTCGGTCCGAAGGCGGAGCAAAGTTCTTTTAACAGTTCTTTCATTTTTACTCCTCCTTATAGCCCTTTCGTTACGTATATCGCTCTTAAAATATCGGCAAGAGATTCTACGTCTTTTATACAAACCGCCTCGCTCGTTGTGTGCATAGCCATAAGAGGAATACTCATAACCGCGGTGCGAACACCGGTGCCGCTTATCATAACAAGCTCGTTGTTGGTACCTGTCGAATCCGGCTCACATATCGTCTGATATTCAATACCGTTTTGCTCCGCTATTTTCATTATCGCTTTTGTAAAACGCCTGTTTGTAAGTGCGGAAATATCTATCCCCGCGCCACCGCCGCACTCTATTGACTCAAATTCCGTGACGTTTTCACATCTTGCAAAATTGACGTCGATTATTACGGCAAGGTCGGGCTTTATATCGGTTGCGACAAAGGAAGCGCCGCATCTGCCCGTTTCCTCCTGGGCGGAAACCGTAAGATAAATATCGTATGCGAGTTTTGACTTGTCCGAATTCATAAGAGAAATAAGAGCGGCGCACACGCACGCTTTATCGTCAAGCGCACGGGACAAAACGTAGCCGTTTGCCAACTCCTTAAAGTCACCTTTTAAGCGAACGGGATCTCCTACACGGACAAGTGCGGAAAGCTCCTCTTTTGTGTAGCCCGTATCAATTATTATATTATCCATTTTCGGAGTGGCTTTGGACGACTTTTCGCTCTGCAGATGAGGAGGTGTTGAGGCTATGACACCGTATATCTCTTTTTTGCCGTAAACCGTTACCTCGGCGGCAGGAAAAATCCTCGTGTCAAGTCCGCCAACGCCCGAAATATGCAAAAATCCGTCCTCCTCGATTGAGGAAACGAGCATACCCACCTCGTCAAAGTGGGCGTCGACAAGAAGCCTCGGCGCGTTTTCAAGCTCCGATTTCTTAACGAAAACGCAGTTGCCGAATTTATCGACGTAGGCATTGTCAAAATAACCCCCGTACTTTTCGGCAAGCGCGTTTGCCGAGGCGTGCTCGTGCCCCGAAACGCTTACCGCAGAACAAAGGTCTTTTAATATCTCCTTCGTTTTTTCCATAATCCATATACCTCTTTTTATGTTTACAAATCCTGTTTTTTGTCAAGCTCTGACACTATTTTGCAAAACCTGAATGAGCGCTCCCTGTAGTTTTCAAACATATCAAAGCTGGCGGAGGCGGGTGATAAAAGAACGCTGTCCCCTATCTCCGCTTTTGAAAACGCTTGTGTAACCGCATCGTCAAAGCTTTGTGTCACCGTTACGCTATTGCATATGTCAAAGACGGCTTTATATATTTTCTCCCTGTTTTCTCCGCAAATAACGATTGCTTTTATCCCGCAAAGTGCTTCTCCGAGAATATCATAGGTAAGGTTTTTGTCGTAGCCGCCGAGAATAATGACAGTTCTCGCCCTGTCAAATGCACTTACGGTAGCCGCCGTCCTTGACGGAGTGGAATCTATTGAGGAATCAAAAAACGACACTCCACCGGCTTTTCCTACAAACTGCATTCTTGATAAAACGCCTTCAAAGGACGAGAGTACCTCTTTTATATCGTCCGTCTGAACATATTCGAAGACCGCGCCTACTGCTGCCATTGCGTTCATAAGATTAAATTTGCCCTTTAACCTTATTTCGTCGGTTTTTATAACTTTTGCGCCGTCATAGCAAAGATAACCACCCTCAACTGTGACAAAATGCGCACACTCCTCGGGCTTTTTTGCTTCTTTTAATGAAAAATAGGTTATATTCCCTGCCGATTTGCAAAAGGCAAACTCACGAACGGTAAGATCGTCATAATTGAGAACTGCCCCCAACGAGTTTAAGACTATATTTTTCTTTGCGTCAATATATTCGCCCATTGAGGTGTGCCAATCAAGATGGTTTTCTGTAATATTGGTAACCACGCACGTGTTGAGCGAAGCGGTAAAATCCATAAGCTGAAAGCTCGACAGCTCGGCAACGATAAAGGAATTTTCCTCGGCGCACGGCGCAAAATCGATCACAGGCTTGCCGATATTGCCGCAAAGGTAGGCTTTGCCGGACTTTTCAAGCATCAAGGATATGAGCGTTGAGGTCGTGCTCTTGCCGTCCGAGCCGGTAACGCCTATCTTTTTTGACTTTGCAAGAGAAAGCGCAAACGACGCCTCCGTAGTTATATATCCTCCACCCGATATTTTGTCGGGGCGCACGGACGGGGAACGGATAATAAGGTCCTCGTCTGTCAGAAGATATCCGTCACCGAAAATGCCCGAGGTTCCATTTGGCAAATCGCACGGCTTTTCGTTTCTTACGGTGGGGTGTATCCCGTTTTTTGTAAAGTAGCAAAGTGCCGCCCTGTTTGATACTCCGTATCCTATAAGCGAAGCGGTATTAAAGTTCATATCCGTCCTCTTTCTATATTATAAATAAAAAAGCTCTAAAATTCAATACCTTTGAAAAATATTCCGCTTTATTTCACCACATCATCATAATATACGGCTTTGAAGTGCCGTTTATCTCGTTTGTTATAAGAGTGTCAATAAGTGATGAAAAGGAATATCCGTCGTTTATAAAGAGCTTCGGGAACATACTTATATCGGTAAAGCCGGGTATGGAATTTACCTCGTTAAACAACACTCCCCCGTCTTTTTTAACGAAAAAGTCCATTCTGCAAAAGCCTTTACATTCAAGAGAGGAGAATAGTTTCCGGCAGTAGCTTCTTATGGCGCGCTCACATTGCTTCTCTATTTTTGCAGGGATTATATAGCTGACGGTTTTGTCTTTGTACTTTGTGTCGTAATCGTAAAATTCGCCAAAGTAGCCTATCTCGCCAAGGGTGCTTACTTTTATTCTGCCGCCGTCGCACATAACCGCCGCTTCAACCTCTTTGCCGTCTATCGCTTCCTCGACGATTACTCTGTCAGAGCAATAAAAAGCTTTTTCAAGCGCGGTATCAAGTTCGCTTGCGTAATTCACCTTTGAAATGCCTACCGATGAGCCCGAGCGGCAAGGCTTTATAAACACGGGGTAGCCGATTTTTGATATTTTTTCCCTCAATGCCTCCCTGCTTGCAAGCTCTCCTTTATAAGCGACAGCGCTTCTTGCGCACGGAACACCGATGCTTTCTGCCACAAGCTTTGTAAGATATTTGTCCATACAGACGGCACTTGACAAGGAGCCGCAACCGACAAATTTCATACCCGACATTTCAAGAGCGCCCTGTATTCTGCCGTCCTCACCGAAAGCACCGTGCATAACGGGAAAGACAATATCGGGCTTCAATGAGTAAACCGTTTTATCAAAAACCGTTATACAGCCTATTGAAAAATCGAGAGTGACGGGCGTTATGTATTCGCTTTTTTGCCACCACGTGTCGTTAAAAATATCTCTTTCCTCTCCGTCAAAAATGTACCACTCGCCATCCTTGGTTATGCCGAGCTTCAAAACCTCGTATTTTCCTTTGTCTATATGCGAAGCAACCGCAAAGGCAGAGTGCAGCGACACCTCGTATTCGCTCGATTTTCCACCAAAAATCAGACACACCGTCGGCTTTTTCAAAAGAAACACCTCTCAAAAACTGATTTTACCTTTATAAAAAAGGTCTGACGATATAATTATATGATACGTCGATGTTTTTGAC
>CAMGRB010000048.1 GCA_946061315.1 uncultured Clostridia bacterium
ACACCAGAAGGTCGGAACTACGTTCGTTTACGTTACGCACGACCAGGTCGAGGCTATGACGATGGCTACGAGAATAGTCGTTATGAAGGACGGAGTTATCCAGCAGGTAGACACTCCTCAAAACCTCTACGACAAGCCGGTCAATATGTTCGTTGCAGGATTTATAGGAACTCCTCAGATGAACTTTGTAAACTGCGTGCTTGAAAAGAGAGATGACGGCGCTTACATAACGTTTGAAGGACATTCGATAAAGCTCCCGCCCGAAAAGGCAGAGGACCCCGCGCTCAACGATTATTTCGGCAAAGAAGTAATTGCGGGTATCCGTCCCGAATGTATTCACGACGAGCCTATATATCTTTCGAGCATGCCCGATAACGTTATGGAAGTTGACGTTGACGTCACCGAGCTTATGGGTGCCGAGATATACCTCTATATCTGCATAGGCGAGCAGAACCTTATTGCAAGAGTTTCCTCGCGTTCCCAGGCAAGAGCAGGCGACAGAATAAGCGTTGCCATCGAGGCTTCGAGAATACACCTGTTCGACAAGGATACGCAGAAGTATATAATTCACTAATTATAATAACGGTAAAAGGATGCCTTAAAAGCGGGCATCCTTTTTGTTTTTTGAAAACTTTTCAAAAAAATAAAAAAATATATTGACATTTCAACCTCAATGATATAATATGAACAAAGAGAAAAACTTTGTTTTCTGAAAGAGGTATTTATGAAAAAGAAATTTGCGGTTGTAGGATACGGCGGAATGGGCTCGTGGCACGTAAATCACGCTTTGACAAGCGACGTTGTCGAGCTTGCCGGTATCTATGATATAGATGAGAAAAAATCGGAGCTTGCAAAATCGAGAGGAATACGCGCATACGCTTCTCTTGACGAGCTTATAAACGATAAGGACGTAGAACTCGTTACCGTTGCAATCCCCAACGACGTACACCTTGATACCGTTGTCAGACTGCTAAACGGCGGCAAAAACGTAATATGCGAAAAGCCCGTTGCACTCTCCTCGGCAGAGCTTGAAGAAATGATATCGGCGGCTGAAAAGAACAATAAGCTTTTCACCGTTCACCAGAACAGACGCTTTGACGTTGACTATCTTGCAATACAGAAAATAATCGACAGCGGCGACATAGGCAAGCCTATTCGTATAGAGTCGAGAATACACGGCTCCAGAGGTATTCCTTCCGATTGGAGAGGAACGAAGGAGCACGGCGGCGGAATGATACTTGACTGGGGTATTCATCTTATCGACCAGCTTATGCTCGCATACAGGGGCGAGGAGATAGACACGATAAACTGCACCGTTACCAACATAACCAACAAGGAGGTTGACGACGGTTGCTACCTTACCATAACCTTCAAAAGCGGCGCGGTTGCTTTTGTCGAGGTGGGAACGTATAATTTCATACCTCTGCCGAGATTTTATATGAAAGCTGAAAAGGGTACTGCCATAATTACCGATTGGCGTGAAAAAGCCAAGGTGGTAAAGTGCAAGTATTGGCACGAGAACGACGTTTTGCCCGTGCAGACCGCCGCAGGACTTACAAAAACGATGGCTCCGAGGGACAGCATAACCGTTGACGAGTACGAGATTGATATTCCAAAGTCCGACGTGCACGATTTCTACCGCAATTTCTGTGCGGCAATCGACGGCAAGGCGGAGCAGATGGTAACCCACGACCAGATGCGCCTCGATATGAAGATAATGGAGTACGCCTTCAAATCGGCAGAACTCAATCAAACTATAAAGTTTGACGAAAAACTTTGCAAATTTTAACTTTTAATATCCGTTTCCCGATTATTTCGGGAGGCGGATATTTTTTGCTTTTCGTATTATTATAAATAAGGAAGAAAAATTTTGAGCACTTAAAAAGAGAGTTTGCCAAAAAAATTAAAAATTTTTCAAAAAACCTATTGACAAAAGTAAAAATCGGTGATATATTTATATATGTAATTTAGCAGTCAACCAAAAAGAGTGCTAAACTAACATAGGGAGGAAGAAAAATGGATTTCGATACAACGGAGCTCAGCGAGAGAAAGAAACTGATTCTCAAATCTATTATCGAAGCGCATATCAAGCTTGGCGAGCCGGTCGGCTCAAAGTATCTTATGCAGGAAGCAAACATTCCGTATTCCTCCGCAACGATAAGGAACGAGATGGCGGAGCTTGAACAGCTTGGTTATCTTGAACAGCCGCACACCTCGGCAGGCCGTGTTCCGTCGGAGCTCGGTTACAGGTTTTACGTCGATTCCCTCGTTCAGCAGTACGATATGACGACAAAAGAGGCGGCGGAGCTTAATAAAATGCTCTCCGTCAAAATGTCCGAGATTGACAAGATACTCGAAAACGCAACGAAGGTGGCGTCGGCAATAACGAACTATACGGCGCTTTCCCTGCGCCCGCGCCCGTCAAGCATAACGATAAGGCGTTATGAAACGGTTTATCTTGACAGCCGCAATTTCGTGCTTGTGATGATAGCCTCGACGCAGGATACGGTAAAAACCAAAAACGTAAAGCTTCCGTTTGACGTCACAAAAGAGGATATAGCAAAGCTCTCCGAGGTGTTAAACGGGGTGCTCTCCGGTGTCGGCATAGACAATATCAACATATCGCTTATGATGCGTATGGAGAACGAAATGCCCGATTGCCCCGAGCTTGTCGGCATAGTGGTAAAGAGCATTTACGAAACTATGAACGAGCTTGGCGCGGAAATAAAATTCGAGGGCGTCAACAGGCTTTTGCAATATCCCGAGTATAAGGATATCGACAAGCTTCAGAAAATGCTTTCCGCATTCGAGGACAAAAACGACATAGTAAAAGCGGTAAGCACGATAGACCAGAGCGACGATGAAACGAAAGTCTTCATAGGCTCCGAAAATATGGTTAAGATAATGGATGATTCAACCTTGATCTATAAAAACCTTAAGCTCAACGGCAAAACGATAGGAGCGATAGGTATAATAGGACCTTGCCGTATGGATTATTCAAAAGTCCTTTCAACAATAGATAAGCTCTCCGATGAGATAAATCATCTTTGTGAGAACAATTTAGTGCCGGGGGCTTTGAGGGAGGATAAGGATTAGAGCAGAGATGGAAGAAAACAACGTAAAAGATACAACCGAAAAAGAAGAAATAAAAGAGGAAGAAACCGAAAAGGAAATTCCGAACGGGGAGCTTGAAGAAGCAAAAAAGAAAATTTCGGAGCTTCAAAAAAAATGCGACGAAACAAACGACAAGTATCTTCGTATCATGGCCGAGTACGACAATTTCAGAAAGCGCACTGCAAAGGAGCGTGACGGAATATACAAGGACGCTTATTCCGATGCGATAAAGGAGATTTTACCTATTATCGACAATATGGAGCGTGCCTCCGCATATGCAAACGGAGAGGAGCTTGCAAAGGGCGTCGGAATGATAGTATCGTCAATATCCGATACACTCAAAAAGATGGGTGTTAGCGAGATAGAAACGAAAAAATTCGACCCGAATCTTCACAACGCGGTCATGCACGTAGAGGACGAAAATCTCGGCGAGGGCGAAATAGTCGAGGTGTTCCAGAAGGGCTATATGCTCGGGGACAAGGTAATAAGACACGCCATGGTTAAAGTAGCAAATTAAAAAATAACACATTATTCTAAAAGGGGGATAATTATTATGGCAAAGATTATAGGTATTGATTTAGGTACAACAAATTCATGCGTTGCGGTATATGAGGGCGGCGAGCCTGTCGTAATACCGAATCCCGAAGGAGCAAGAACAACTCCGTCAGTTGTTGCATTCTCTAAAAACGGCGAGAGAATGGTAGGTCAGGTCGCAAAGCGCCAGGCTATCACCAATCCCGAGAGAACCGTCAGCAGTATAAAGAGAAAAATGGGCAGTGACTACAAGGTCACAATAGACGGAAAATCATACACTCCTCAGGAGATTTCCGCAATGATCCTTCAAAAGCTCAAAGCCGACGCGGAGGCATACCTCGGCACGAAGATAACGGAGGCGGTAATAACCGTTCCCGCATACTTCTCCGATGCGCAGAGGCAGGCAACCAAGGACGCAGGTAAAATTGCGGGACTTGACGTAAAGAGAATTATAAACGAGCCGACTGCGGCAGCTCTTGCGTTCGGTATGGATAAGGAAGAGAACCAGAAGATAATGGTATTCGACCTCGGCGGCGGTACGTTCGACGTATCGTTGCTCGAAATAAGCGACGGAGTGTTTGAAGTTCTTGCAACCGCAGGTAACAACCACCTCGGCGGCGACGACTTCGATAACAGAATAATCGACTGGATAGCAGATCAGTTCAAGGCTGAAAACGGCATTGATTTAAGACAGGATAAGATGGCGCTCCAAAGACTCAAAGAGGCTGCCGAAAAGGCAAAGATAGAGCTTTCTGGCGTAGCTTCATCCAATATCAACCTTCCGTTCATCACGGCAGACGCAACGGGACCGAAGCACTTTGAGGCTACTCTTACAAGGGCAAAGTTCAACGAGCTCACGGCAGACCTCGTAGAAGCAACCATGACTCCTACCAAGCAGGTACTCAAAGACGCAGGACTTAGCGTATCGCAGGTAGATAAGGTACTTCTCGTCGGCGGATCTTCAAGAATACCCGCAGTTCAGGAAGCGCTCAAAGCGTTTATAGGCAAGGAGCCGTTTAAGGGAATCAACCCCGACGAATGTGTCGCAATAGGTGCGGCAATTCAGGGCGGTGTCCTCGGCGGCGACGTAAAGGATCTTTTGCTCCTTGACGTAACTCCTTTGTCACTCGGTATTGAAACGCTCGGCGGCGTATGCACAAAGATAATCGAAAGAAACACGACCATACCGGTAAAGAAGAGCCAGATATTCTCAACCGCGGCAGACGGTCAGACCTCCGTGCAGATCCACGTTCTCCAGGGTGAGCGTGAGATGGCGGCAGGCAACACCACCCTCGGTATGTTCTCGCTCGACGGTATTCCCGCCGCACCGAGAGGAGTACCTCAGATAGAGGTCACCTTCGATATAGACGCCAACGGTATCGTAAACGTATCCGCAACCGATAAAGGAACGGGTAAGGAACAGCACATAACCATAACTTCTTCTACCAATATGAGTAAGGAAGATATAGACCGTGCGGTAAACGAGGCGGCTAAATATGCCGACGAGGATAAGAAGGCAAAGGAAGCCGTTGAGATAAAGAACCGTGCGGAGAGCCTCGTATTCCAGTCCGAAAAGACTCTTAACGAGCTCGGCGACAAGGTAAGCGAGGGCGAAAAGACCGAGGTTAAAAACGCAATAGACAAACTCAAAGAAACCTTGAAGGGCAATAACACCGACGCTATAAAGGCGGACACCGAGGCTCTTGAAAAGACGTTCTATGCAATAAGCGAGAAGCTTTACAAGGACGCAGGCGCACAGCCCGGAGCAAACGCAGGTGCAGGACCCGAGCAGGGTGCCGACGGAACTTATTATAATACCGATTACGAAGACAAGACCGGCAAATAATAATTGACCGCATCTCTTAATAAAATCATGCTTTACGCCACCCGGTCAGGTTACCGGGTGGCGTAAAAGTGGAATAAGAGAAAAACGGAAGAAATTCCGAGAGGGGTATATATGGCAGACAAAGAAGATTACTATAAGACGCTTGGCGTGGATAAAAACGCAAGCGCCGACGAGATAAAAAAAGCGTACCGTACGCTTGCAAAGAAATATCACCCCGATATGAATCCGGGAGATAAGGCGGCGGAGCAGAAATTCAAGGAGATAAACGAGGCATACGGAGTCCTCTCCGACCCCGAAAAGAAGGCGCAGTACGATCAGTACGGTCACGCGGCGTTTGACGGTTCAACGGGCTTCGGAAGCGGAGGCTTCGGAGGCTTTAGCGGATTTGACGGCTTCGATATGGGCGATATATTCTCCTCGTTTTTCGGAGGAGGACATTCTTCCTCGCAAAGAGCCAATGCACCGATACCGGGCGACGATATAGGCGTAAGAGTCGTTTTGTCGTTTGAGGAAGCCGTGTTCGGTTGCAAAAAAGAGATTTCTTACGCAAGAGTCCAAAAGTGTGACGATTGCGCGGGCACGGGCGCCGCAAAGGGTACGAGTGCCGAAAAATGTACCAAGTGCGGCGGCAGCGGTACCATAAGAGTACAGCAGAGGACCGCATTCGGAGTTATGCAGTCCACACGCGCCTGCCCCGACTGTAACGGTACGGGTAAGATAATCAGAACTCCGTGTCCGAACTGTCGCGGCAAGGGCATGGTCAAGATAAATAAGAAGCTTGAGGTAACGATACCTGCCGGCATAGACGACGGACAGAGAATAGCCCTTCGCTCACAGGGTAACGAGGGCAGAAACGGCGGAGCAGCGGGCGACCTTATAATTCAGGTATCGGTACGTCCTCACGCAGTATTTGAAAGGGACGGCTACGACCTTTACTGCGAGGTGCCGATAACCTTTGCCGAGGCGGCGCTCGGAGCGACGATAAAAATACCCACTCTTGAGGGAACGATGGACTACAATATTCCCGAGGGAACCCAGACGGGTACGGTATTCACGTTAAAACAAAAGGGCGTTACCAACGTAAATTCAAAGGGCAGAGGCAATCTCTACGTCAAGGTTGTCGTTGAAACTCCGAAAAATCTTAACGAGGAACAGAAGAAAATTCTTCGCTCCTTTGCGGAGAGCTGTCAGGAAAAGAACTTTTCAAAGAGGAGCAGCTTTTTCAGCCGCTTCAAGAAATGAGGAAAAATGAAAGACGGACAATGGATAAGGATAAAGGTAACCTCCGCGGTTGAAAATCTCGATACCGTATGCGCCGTGATGAGTATGATCTCAAACGGGCTTCAGATAGAGGACTATTCCGATATTGACAAGCAAATACTCGACGGAGTGTACGGAGATCTAATAGACGAGAGCGTTCTTAATGCCGACAGAACGCACGCCTCCGTTTCCGCATACGTCCCCGCCGATAAGCCGACGGAACACTATACGCTTTATATAAAAGAGCGTCTTGACGCATCGGGCGTGCAGGCAAATATCGAGCTCATACCTCTTTGCGAGGACGATTGGGCAAACTCGTGGAAGCAGTACTATAAGCCGATAAAAATAGGCGAGCACCTTGTCGTCGTTCCCATGTGGGAGGACTATTGTGCAAAAGACGGCGAGGTCATAGTCAAGATGGATCCCGGCATGGCGTTCGGCACGGGCACGCATGAAACGACGCGCCTTTGCGCAACGATGCTTGAAAAGTACGTAAATAAAGACTCCACCGTGCTTGACGTCGGGTGCGGAAGCGGCATACTTGCAATATGCGCTTCAAAGCTCGGAGCTAAAAAATGCTACGCATACGATATAGACCCGGTTGCCGTCAAGGTGGCAAGGGAGAATATAAAGGATAACGACGTAACGAATATAGAGTGTGAGGTTTCCGACCTTTTGCGTGACGTCAAAAAAATCAGGTACGACGTAATAACCGCCAACATAGTAGCCGATATTATAATCCGCCTTTTGCCCGATATAAAAGACTTTATGGACGAGGGCTCCGTCCTTATAATTTCAGGCATCATCGACGAAAGATGCGCCGACGTGTACGAATCAATAGAGAAAAACGGATTTTTCAAGGTTGACGAGATACACGAAAACGGCTGGTGCGCAATCACCTTAAAACGCTCAAAATAAGAATAAAAGCCATTACGTGTCAAAAAACGGCGCGTAAGGCTTTTTATTTTGCCGAATTGTATGCCCTTACTTGACAAAGACGGTTTACAATGATATCATATCAATATAATATTTATACGGAGGCAATACCGTGCCGAGATTTTTTGTAAGAGCCGATCAGATTGAAAAAATCGGAGAGAAAAAGAGAATAATAATAAAAGGCGAGGACGCCCACCATATTTCTCACTCCTTGCGCATGGCAAAGGGAGAGAAAATAGAGGTGTGCGATATGCAAAAAAACGTCTATGAGTGTGAGCTTTGCGATTTTTCCTCTGACGAGGTTACCACACTTGTGCTCGGCGAGAAAAAGGCGGACACCGAGCCGAAATGTGCGGTAAAGCTCTATCAGGCGCTCCCGAAAGGCGATAAATTTGAAAATATAATACAGAAGTCCGTCGAGTGCGGCGTTTCGGAGATAATTCCGTTCATTTCCGAAAGATGCATAGCAAAGCTCGATAAAAAAGACGCGCCAAAGAAGCTTGCACGCTGGCAAAAAATATCCGAGAGTGCCGCAAAGCAATGCGGCAGAGGCATAATTCCCGAAATAAAGGAGCCGCTTTCTTACAAGGAAATGCTTGACTCTGCCTCAAAGGAAGAACTTTTTATATTCTGCTACGAGGGCGACGGAACGAAAACGCTCAAAGAGATACTGCGCTCGTATAACGGACACGTCCCCGAGAAAATATCTCTCGTCGTCGGTGCGGAGGGCGGTTTTTCGGTAAACGAAGCAGAACT
>CAMGRB010000049.1 GCA_946061315.1 uncultured Clostridia bacterium
CTCAACGTTTCGCCGACAGGTGCAAGGTAGTTGTTTGCAAGTGCGCCCGTAAGAGAATATGAAACCGTTACGTCCTGCTCCTCAGCGCCAAGTCCGTATGCAACGTCCTTGCTTGCAAAAGTACCGGTTGCCATAACACCTACTTCATCGGTTCCGATAAGACCTGCAAGCGTGCCCGCCTTTACGGTAGCCGTATCGCTTCCGTCATAAACTTTATTTGCAACGGTTGTTCCGCTGATAGTCAGTTGCTTTTTAGCTATCGTAAATTCGAAGGTTGCTTGTGCCGCTTTCCACTCCGCCGTTGATGCAACGGAAACTCTTACCTCATAGCTTCCCGCGTTTACGGGAGCGGCAGAAGACCATTCGGTTTCGCCTGCGCCTTTGTATTCAAGCGTAATTGCGCCGTCACCGTTTGCGGTAAACTTGTCGCCGGAGAGGGTATAAGCTTCGCCGTCGTAAGTTTTGCCGAGCACAACGCCGTCTGCAAGCAGAACTTGATTGTTCTTTGCTTCAAGTGTGTCGCCGCTTGTAAAGGTTTCCGTTCCTTTTTTGCCACATACGCAGGACTTGAAATATTTTGCAGCCTCGGTGTAGCTTGCCTCGCTTGCAAAATATTCTTCCGCTACAACCTCCCGGTCGTAAACGTGTGCAGCGGTATCAAGCTTTTCATCGCAACCTTCCACGGTGCAGAGGTGCCAATGGTTCGTTTCGTCGCTTAACCATTCGGCCGATGCCTGATGAGTATGTGCAGGGCGTTCATATCCGCAAACGTTGCAGGTGGTGTCTGCGTCGTTGCCGTATGTGTGAGCCGCCTTGTCAAGCTGCTCGTTGCAACCGTTTACAGAGCAGAGGTGCCAATGGTTTGTGCCGTCCGTGCTCCACTCGGCCGATGCCTGATGAGTATGAGCCGCTCTTTTATATCCGCAGACGTTGCAGGTGGTATCTGCATCGTTGTCATAAACGTGCTCCGCTTTTTCGGATACGTCCGTATGATCTTTGGTCGTACACTGATGCCAGTGATAAGTTCCGTCTGTTCCCCACGCATCGGAAAACTCGTGCTTATCGTTGCCGCATCCCGTAAGTACGGTAAGCATTAAAACGAGCGCGAGAGCCAGCGCCGGAATCATGATGAGTGATTTTTTCATAATTTCTCTCCTGTTTTGAGTATTTATTTGTTTGTCGGGGCAGAGCCGCCGATAAAACCTTTGTTAACTTTCTTTTCGAAGGGGCAGAGTAAATCCCACGCCGTAAAGATAATCCGTCTGTACGGATTCTTAAAAGAATAAGTCGATAATATCCCCATTTTACCCCGTTTTCAATTTCGGGGGGACAGTTCATTTTCCGGCTTATCTTCTTTTCGTAGTGCGAACGTCAAATCCGCCATTCTACGATTATATTTTACGATTTGTTCTTCATTTATGGGAGTGTCAAATATCCCCCCTGCGCGCATTTTTAATAAAAATAAGAAAATCGGCTGCGCACCTGCAGCCGATTTTTTTCTTTACGTATATTTTGGTTTATCAGAAGTTATCTTCCGTTCTCTCGCGTATGACAAGCCCCGTTTCCCTTGCGCGCACGGCAAGCTCCGTGCGGTTTCTGAAGCCCGTTTTCTCAAGCATATTCGTCACGTGATTTCTGACGCGCTTTTCGGAAATTCCGAGTTTATCCGCAATCTCCCCGTTTGTAAATCCGCCCGTCATCTCGCGCAGTATCTCAAGCTCCCGTGCGGTCAGCTCACAGCTTTTTGCAAGCCCCAGCGTAACCTCGGGCACCTCGTCGGGATATACTCTCTCACCGCCGAGCACTCTTTTTATAAGCGACAGTATCGGCTCCTTGCTGAAATCCTTGTACCAAAAGCCCTCCACGCCGATTTTTTTGGCGCGCTCCACGTAGGAGCATTCGGGCATTGAGGTAACTATTATGATTTTAATTTGCGGGTTTAACTTTTTTACGCGCTCCGCGGCAGATAGACCGCTTGACCCGTTCTTTGTTACCACGTCCATAAGAATGAGGTCGATTTTTTGTTTAAGGCAGTATATATCGGCAACCGATGCATTGTCAATCGAAGCGACGAGTTCATATTCCTCCGAGGAATTTATAAAGCCCTCGAGAAGCTGCCTCGGCATAGCCTGGTCCTCAACTATCATAATACGTGTTTTGTTTTCCATTTATAATCTCCTGTCTTTCAAAACGTGCAGAATAAGAGTAAACTCCGGCGTGCTTATCACGGTCATATCCCCACCCTCACGCTCCGTGACGGAACGGAGAGAGGAGAGCCCGCCGCCCTCGACTATCTCGGAGGAGGGAGGTAACCCGTTGTTCTTTATTTTTATTTCATAGTGCGTGTCACTCTCGCTTACAAAAACGTCGAGCCTGTCGCCTTTTGCGTGGCGCACGGCGTTTGTAAGACATTCGTGCACGGCGTGGATAAGTATTTTTTCGGCAACCGATTTTTCGGGAATACGCTCCCCGATATAAGATACGGTAACGCCTATATCTTTTGCCGCCGAGATAAGATCGGAAAACTCGTCGGATGAGTCCCCGTCTTCTTTTGCCTCATAGAGCATTTTTATGCTTTGCTCCCAGAAGTCAATAAGCGACCCCTTGTCGTATTCTTCTTTTTCGGAGAGCGACTTTTTCGTTCTCAAAAGAAGCTCGCCCATACCGTCGTGTATTCTTACCTTTGCCTCGAGTATCTCTTTTTCCCTTGTAAGCTCCGTCACCTTTTCGCCGTATTCCCGTAGACGCTTATTCATTTTTGCAAGCTCCGTATTTTTCTCGAATAGAGAAGACGAGAGCAAATATTCCTCGGTTATATCTTCGCTTATAAGCTCGTAAACCGTTTTTCCGTCCGCTTTGTGCTCGTTCTTCCTGTAAAGGCGTATTTCGCCGTTTGGCAACTTTATAACGGACGATTCGCCGCTTTTAGTAACCAAAACACCCGCCAAAACGTTTCCATCATCAATATTTTTGAGGAACACGGACGCATTAAATAGCGATTTTCCCGTTACTATTTTTGATTCCTGTGCTATTTTTCGGTTCATAAGGACGGGCAAGCCCGTTTCGTCGTAAAAGCAGATGCCGACGGGCAACTTGTCAAGGGCGTCTTTTACCGACATTGAGGTAAGACGTGACTTTCTGCGTCTTATGGAAAGCGCAAGCATCAAAGAAGACAAAATTGCAAGAACAACCGTTATAATTATCGCAAGTACGGCGGGCATACGGTATGCGGATAATACAAAACCGTCGGGGGAGTATCCGAATTCCTTTATCAAAACTCCGTTGTAGAGCATACACAAAAAGGCAAACGATACGGCGAGCAGAGTATATGCCGAGGCAGTAAAGCGAGCCTTTAATCTGTAAGAAGCACACATTATTGCGCACACAAGGCTCTCAATGCAGACAAGAAAGAGAATACATACCACGGCTTTGCAAATTGCGGGGGAGGTGTCGATAAAACTTGTCATATTCTGCCCTCCTCAAACGGTATTTGCATAGTTACAAATATAGTGGAGTCCTGATTTTCCACCTTGACGGTGGCGCCGATCTCTTTTAATTTGTCACCGCCGTAATTCTCGTTTATTGTACGGGTCGGGCTTTCCATCGATACGCGCAAGGACGCAAAGCCGTCTTTTACCGAAAGGGTCACAAAGCAGGCGGAAATATCGGGCAGGGCAAGCTCTATACAGTCCTCAAAGAAGTCGTATAAAGCGGCAACAGTACGGTAGGGGAGCGCCCCTCCTCCCGTTTCTTTTACAGCAGAGGATGCGCCGTAAAACGAAAGAGCGTCAAGCGATTCCGCAATGGCGTACGTAAGTTCTTTTGTGTTTACCGTGCCTTTATCGCCTATAATTGCAAGGTTGCTCCTTCTTTTTATATAAGCACCGTATATGAGGGCGGTTTTCATCGCTTTTTCATACGAGGCACCGCTTTTTGCATCGTCAAGTACGGAGCGAACTTTGTCAAGACAAGGGCGCAGAGTTATTGATATATCGTCGTAGAGCTTATTCTGTGCGGCAATTTTCGATTGGTTTGCTTTTATCTCGTTTTCGGAGGTAATAAGCACGTTTTCTTCCGACAGAGTTTTTCCAATCTCTCTTATCTTTGAGTTTATGGAGTTTATGGCGGTCAGATCCTGCGACCAATAAACCGTACCTCCGCTTATTTCGCTACCGTAAAATTTAGTGTTTTCGTCAAGATAAATATAAGAATTGCAAGCTTTTGCAAGCTGTTTTCCCGTTACCTGCGGCGCAGTTTTCGAGGAGAGGACTATATTTTTGTCTTTATCCGTTATAATTGCGGATACACTCGCCGAATCAAAAAGCATGGCGTGGTCCTTATTTGACGGGATAAAACCGATATATATAAGGCTTTCGCATATCACGATAACCGAGAATAAAACGGTTTCCTGAAAATTATATATCTCTGTCGGAATGCACTCGCGGACAAATATCAACGCAAAACAAACGGTAAAAGCAAGGAGGGGTATCCACGCTTTTTTGCGGCAGGCTGAATTTCTGCACTTTATAAAAAGGAGCAAAACGTCTGCCGTGAAAACGCAAACTATCCACGCCATAATTATAAAGTAACCGATTTTTCGCTCATAGACGGAGTTTGAGTTTACAAAGCCCGCCTGAAATGAAAATACCAACTGGTGCAAATCGTTTGTAAACACAAGCGCCACGAGGAAAAGCGGAGCAAGGAGCATAAGATACCATTTGCGGTTTATGGAAAAACCATCGGGCTTTTCGGTTTCAATAATCGAAAACAAAAGAAATACGGGCGCAAAGCAAAGCGGAATGTAAAACGAATACCAAAGATACCTCGTTTCCACCTCGCCCGAAAATAAATTGTATTTCAGAATTTTTATAAAAAGCATAAGCGCAAATGAGGCAACCGTCGCTATAAGACCGTTTCTTATACCCTTTATAGCCACACGCCGAACGAGCGATACGACCCACCACGCACACAGAGCGAAAAATATAATTTGCGCGCCAAAGAAAAAGATTTTCATTAAATCAAGCGGCACGTATTCGTCGCAATACTGCAAAATTCCCGCAATGATAAACAGTGCGGGTGCAACGATATAACCTGACGGAATTTTTCTGTCGTTTGCGTTCATTTTGACTTTCCTCTGCCGTTTTGATTTTATGCCGTGAAAAACTCTTTCAATTATATGATACCATAAAGAAAATCCATTTACAATATTTTTAATGAGGCTTCAAAAAATATTTTCAAAGCAAAAATGCGGCGTGCGCCGCATTTTTTATATAAGTTTTTCGAGTGAGAGGGGATTTGAGTTTTTGTAGGTTGTAAAGGCTATCGTGTAGCCGTTTGTTTCAAAATCTTCGGACTTATATACAAGCTCAAAATTCGGGTTTTTATCGAGATTTTCGTAAAAGACCTCGGCACCTCCGTCGGCGTCAACCTTGGTAACGAGAATCTCCTCGCAGTAAGGGAGCATCGTTTTATAAAACATCGCTCCGCCTATTACGTAAACGTCGCCGTCCTCCTTGCAAAGAACGTCGGAGAGAGCTTTAAGGGTATGCACGCACAAAGCGTCCTCCCGTTCGATTCCGTCGGGGCACAGGACAATATTTTTTCTGTCCTTTAACGCTTTTCCGCCGGGGAATGACAAAAGAGTGTTATATCCCATACAAACGGTCTTTTCGAGCGTGTGCTCCTTGAAAAATTTCATATCGAGGGGAAGGCGGAACAAAAGGTCGTTCTTTTTGCCGATACCCCATTTTTTATCGACCGCAACGATGGCTCTTATCATATAGCCACCTCCAAGCGCTCCTTAAGCGGTGTTGCCTGATAGTTTTCAAGTACAAAATCGTCGGGCGTGAACTTGTAAAAATCATCAATATCGGGATTTATTATAAGTTTCGGTGCGGGATATTCGGTATTTTCGAGCATTTCCTTAACCGAGGGAATATGGCGGTCGTATATATGCGCGTCGGCTATTACGTGAACAAACTCGCCCGCTTTAAGCCCCGTTACCTGCGCAAACATCATAAGAAGGGCAGAGTATTGCATAACGTTCCAGTTGTTTGCAACAGCCATATCGTTGGAGCGCTGATTGAGAATACCGTTTAACTTACCGCCTGCAACGTTGAAGGTCATAGAGTATGCGCACGGATAAAGGTTCATCTCGTGCAAATCTTCAAAATTATATATGTTAGTAAGTATTCTTCTCGATGCGGGGTTGTTTTTAAGGTCGAAAAGGACCCTGTCAACCTGGTCAAACTCGCCTTCGGGATATACGTGCTTTATGCCGAGCTGGTAGCCGTACGCTTTTCCGATAGTGCCGTCCTCGCCTGCCCAGCTGTCCCATATATGAGAGTGCAGGTCGGCAATTCTGTTGGACTTTTTCTGCCATATCCAGAGTATTTCGTCAATAGCATTTTTGAAATTCTGCTTGCGCAGTGTCATTATCGGAAATTCTTTTGAAAGATCATAGCGGTTTACTATGCAAAATTTCTTTACCGTGTGTGCGGGGGTGCCGTCGTGCCACCTCGGGCGCACGTTCATATCGGTGTCCCACACTCCGTTTTCCAAAATGTCCGTAATATTCTCTCTGAAAACCTTATCGGCGTAGCTCATGTCGTATTCCTCCAAATAATCGGTTAATATGTCTAATTTATTATAACCCGAAAATGCGCTTGTGTCAAGAGCGTAAAACCTCGTAAATAAAATACTTGCATAAAAGTATAAATTGTGCTAAAATAATTTTGTATTTTTTCCGAAAGGGATTTTAAGATGAACGAAAGACAAAAAAATATAAGGAATTTCTCCATAATCGCCCATATAGATCACGGTAAATCGACCCTTGCCGACAGAATACTCGAGTATTCAAACGCCGTTTCCAAAAGGGAGATGGAGGAACAGCTCCTTGACAATATGGAACTTGAAAGAGAAAGAGGAATAACCATAAAGGCAAGAGCGGTAAGGATAAATTATACACACAGGGACGGGAAAAAGTACGTCCTTAACCTTATCGACACCCCCGGCCACGTCGATTTTAACTACGAGGTTTCACGCTCGCTCAAAGCGTGTGAGGGTGCGCTCCTTGTCGTTGACGCAACGCAGGGCATCGAGGCACAGACGCTTGCAAACGCATATCTTGCCGTTGACTGTAACCTTGAAATAGTACCGGTAATAAACAAAATAGACCTGCCCTCCGCAGACGTTGAGAGAGTAACCAACGAAATAGAGGACGTTATAGGCATACCTGCGCAGGGGTGCCCTGCGGTGTCGGCAAAAGCGGGCATCAATATAGACAAGGTACTTGACGCGATAGTTGAGCAGGTCCCCTGTCCGCAGGGAGATGAAAACGCACCGCTTAAATGTCTTATATTCGACTCTTATTATAATTCCTATCTCGGAGTAGTGGTCTACGTCCGCGTCGTTGACGGAACTCTTAAAGCGGGCGACAGAATAAGACTTATGAGCACGGGTGCGGAGTATGACGTTGTTGACGTCGGCTATATGAACGCATTCGGGCTTGAAAAAGCGGACGCACTTTACGCAGGCGACGTCGGATATATTACGGCGAGCATAAAGGACGTTAGCGAAACGCGTGTCGGCGATACCGTCACCACGGCAGAGGGCGGGGCAAAAGAGGCGCTACACGGCTTCAAAAAGGCACTCCCCATGGTCTTTTCGGGAATATATCCCGCAGACGGCGCAAGGTATAACGATTTAAGGGACGCTCTTGAAAAGCTCAAATTGAACGACGCGGCACTTTCTTTTGAACCTGAAACCTCTATCGCACTCGGCTTCGGCTTCAGATGCGGATTTTTGGGGCTTTTGCATATGGAAATAATACAGGAGCGGCTTGAAAGGGAGTTTAACCTCGACCTTATAACCACCGCGCCGAGTGTTATATATAAAGTTGTAAAGACAAACGGAGAAACCGTGATGGTAGATAACCCCTCGAACTATCCGTCCGCCGACACAATAGCCACCGCATACGCGCCTACCGTAAAGGCGAGCATAATAACCCCCTCGGAGTTTGTCGGAGGTATTATGGATCTATGTCAGGACAGGCGAGGCGTTTTCAAGGATATGAAATACCTTGATCCTACGAGGGTCGAGCTTCACTATATTTTGCCGCTTAACGAGATAGTTTACGACTTTTTCGACGCGTTAAAGAGCAAAAGTAAGGGATATGCGTCGCTCGACTACGAATTTTCGGAGTACGTGCCGAGCAGTCTTGTCAAGCTTGATTTTCTCTTGAACGGCGAACTTGTCGACGCGCTTACGTTTATAGTCCATACTGACAAGGCGTACGCAAGGGCGAGAAGAATAGCGGAGAAGTTAAAGGACAATATCTCCCGTCAGCTTTTTGAAATACCG
>CAMGRB010000050.1 GCA_946061315.1 uncultured Clostridia bacterium
TTGACGCGAAAATTTCATAAAAACTCCACATCATCAAAAGCGAATAACAAAAGGTTTACAATATCGTATCATATTCCTTTTTCTTCTTCAATAGAGCAAAAAAATAAGCATAATTTTTTATATATAACAACAAAAAGGGAGGGCATACCCCTCCCGATTTTATCAAATTAAAGACTCTTCACCGCGTCACGTATAAGAGCAATCTCGCGTGCGTAGCCGTCGAGCTCGTTCGGGGTTTCGAGGCAGATGGGGAGCTTTGATACGACGGGGTGCGATACTATTTTTATAATACCGTCAAGCGTCAGGTATCCGTCGCCTATCTTTTCGTGCCTGTCCTTGTGCGCTCCGAGCGGATTTTTGGAGTCGTTTAAGTGAATTGCGCGCAGTCTGTAAAGACCTATCACCCTGTTAAACTCGTCAAGCACTCCGTACGGGTCGCCTGAAATATCGTATCCCGCATCGTGCACGTGGCAGGTGTCAAGACATACCCCGACACGCGAGGAGTCATCAACTCTGTCTATGATGGCGCGCACCTCCTCAAACGTTTTTCCTATCTCCGAGCCCTTGCCCGCCATGGTTTCTATGAGAACTATCGTCCTTGAACTGCGCTTCAAGATATCGTTTAACGTGTCGGCGGTTTTTTCAATACCGACCTCCACGCCCTGCGATACGTGGCAACCCGGGTGGAAATTATAAAGGGCATTCGGTATATTGTCAAGTATTTTAAGGTCTGCCGCCATGGTGTCCTTTGTGTAGGCTCTTATCGCGTCGTCCGCGGCGCAGGGATTTAAGGTGTAAGGTGCGTGCGCTATTATCGGCGCAAAAGAGTTTTCCGCCATAAGCGCGTTTAATTTCGCTATATCCTCGTCGGTGGGAGCTTTGAAAGACCCTCCCCTCGGATTTCTCGTAAAAAACTGAAACGTGTCAGCCCCTATGGAAAGGGCAGTCTTGCCCATATTTTCATATCCGCCAGATACGGAAAGGTGACAACCTATTTTAATGTTCATAATTACCTCGCAAATTCAAAAAACAGACACTCCCCGTGCAAAACGGGCAAATTAACTTACAAAATCAAACTCAAAATCGTATATTGAAACCGTGTCGCCGTCTTTACAGCCCGCTTCTTTTAACTTTTCTAT
Source organism: uncultured Clostridia bacterium (assembly GCA_946061315.1). Lineage (GTDB taxonomy): Bacteria > Bacillota > Clostridia > Oscillospirales > CAG-272 > RGIG2000. The sequence continues at coordinate 1,140 of CAMGRB010000050.1, forward strand.
AACTCCGCTTTTCAAAAGAACGCGCTGGAAGAACATAAGTGACTCCCTGTCCTGAAAATTGACCTGACCGACAAGGTTGAAAAGCCATTCTCCCTCTACGTTATAGACACCCTCGGGCGTTTTTTCTATCGTGACGTCGTGATTATTGCCGTCCGAGATTATCTTGTCCTCGGGCTCGTATTCGGACTCGTAAATCTTTAACGGAGGCAGCTTTTCAAGCATAGCGTCCGCCATTTTTACAAGCTCGTCCGTGTTTTCTCCCGTGTATGCAGAGATATAAATGAGCTTTCTTCCCGTTTCCTTTACGTAGTTTTCAAATGCTTCTATATCTACTGCTTCGCGGTCGAGAGAATCCACCTTATTTGCCGCAATTATGCGGGGACGTGTCGCCAATTCGTGAGAAAACTTCTCAAGCTCGTTGTCTATCGTCTTTATATCGTCGACGGGATCTCTGCCCTCGGCGCACGAAATATCTACAAGCTGTATAAGGAGCCTGCATCTTTCTATATGGCGCAAAAACTCGTGACCGAGCCCCGCACCCTCCGAAGCACCCTCTATAAGTCCGGGTATATCGGCTATTACAAAGCCGTGACCCTCACGCACGTTGACCACACCGAGATTTGGGGAAAGAGTGGTGAAGTGGTAGTCCGCAATTTTCGGCTTTGCATCACTTACCGCCGCAAGCAACGATGATTTACCGGCGCTCGGCAAGCCGACAAGTCCTACGTCGGCAAGCATTTTAAGCTCAAGCGAAAGCTCCCATTCCTCGCCCTTGCGCCCGCTTTTTGCGAACATGGGTATCTGCCTTGTGGGAGTTGCAAAGTGCTTGTTACCCCAGCCGCCTCTGCCGCCTTTTGCACATATCCACTCGTCACACTCGGACATATCTTTAAGCAGTTTGCCGCTTTGCACGTCGCGCACAAGCGTTCCCTCGGGCACGGGGATTATAATATCCTCGCCGTTTTTGCCGTGGAATTTAGAGCCTGCGCCGTCGCCGCCGTTTTGGGCAATAAATTTTCTTTTGTACCTGAAAGAGAGCAGAGTGTTCATTCCTCTGTCTATTTTGAAAACGACGTTACCGCCGTTTCCTCCGTCGCCGCCGTCGGGACCCCCCTTGGCAACGTATTTTTCACGCCTGAAGGAAACGGAGCCGTTGCCGCCGTTGCCTGCCTTGACGTATATTTTTACTCTGTCTATAAACATTTTCTTCTCCCAAAAGAGTTGATTTCTTTACCTTATTTTAACCGCTTATCTTTATATCCGATACGTAAGATTTCTCGGCGGGCGAGTAGTTTGTAAAATGAACGTCGATATAATTGCCTACCGCAAGAAGAACGCCGCCGACGTAGCAGGAGTCGCCCTTTATTTTTGCGGTGCAGGATATCGTTATGAGAAGGTCTATTTTGTCCGGATTGGTATATAGTTTTTCGTTACCTTCGGCGTCGGTCACGCGCTCGGTGGAAAACGAGTATTCAACGCTCTTTACCGTGCCGAGTTTTTTACCCGTTTCGGGGTCTGTGACCTTATCACCCTTGGATATGGAGTCCTTGAATTTTATATCCGCCCTCGGAATTATGACGGAATATTCAAGCTCGGTGCTCTTTGCCCCGATATCCGTAAGGTCGTTGCCGAGAATGATGCAATATACAACGAAGAATACGGCGGCAACGATAATCAGAACTATGAGCATATCTATAACGTTGAAATTAAATTTGGAAGGCTTCTTATTCGTGTTTTTCTGATTCGTCATTTTTGTTTTCCTCACTTTCCGTATCGGGCGTAATTCTTATTATATCGTCATCGCTTTCAAATTCCTTGAGAATACTGTCCGTCTTGACTTTTTCGGGTTTTACCTTGGGGGCGTGGACGTATTTTCTCTTTGGCAGATTGTCGTAGCCCGAGTCGGTCGAGAGCGCTATATCCACACTTGCCGAGGCTATATCGACCATAGTCGTTCTCGGCGCCTCCTCCTCGCGCTCGATTTTTACGTATGCAAACGAAAGAGCGATTGATACGAAGAACAGAAGGAGGATTGATTTATCCGAGAATACCGTGCCGAAAAGTCCCGTTGTCAGAATACCGACGACCGCGGCAAACCCTGCCGAGCAGCTTGTTTTTCTGAAGCGGTTTTTCGGTTTTGAACAGTAACTGAATACAAGCTTTGCAAACACGACCGTAAAAGCTATGAATATAAGGAGCGCAAGGAAGCCTGCCTCCGCGCCTATCTGCATATAAAGATTGCCCGCGTCCTCCATGCCGGACACGTTGGAAAACGGAGTTACCCCGAGCCCGACGCCGAACGGATGTTCCCTCATCACCAAAAACGCCCGACGGAGTATCGGTAATTTTACGCCCATTGAAATATCGTAAAAGCCGAGATACGATAGTGCCGCCTCGGTTAGCGGTGTGGGAAGCGCGAAATAGAGAATCGGCAATGCGACAATGAGCGATATAGGAAGATAAATAAATCTTTTATCGTAAATGAGAAGCAAAAGCATAATGGCGGCAAGGCAGCCTATAATGGATTCGGCAGAGCCGGTTGTCGTAAGTACCCATACCGACAAAACAATGAGAACAAAACCGCCGAACTTCGGTAGCCCGTCCCTTTTCGTTATCATATAGGTAAAGATAAACGGCAGGGCTATCACGATATATCTTGCCAAAGCGGACGGAGAACTGAATGTTGAGCTCAAAAACTCGCCCGAGGTGGCAAAGAATGAAACGTCGGGTAAAACCGCGCTTAATTTTCCGAATATAAACTCAACTGCCGCTATGATTAGGACGACGAGGGAAGAGGATACGAGCGAAACGATACATCTTGAGTACCATTCTTTTGAGCGAATGAGATTCGATATTATGAAATATGAGAGCACGAGCGCAAGATCGACGAGCGCGGTTTTTATGGAGGTGCCCCTGTCAACGGACACGATGCCGCCGAGCAAAAACGTCAGCATGGCTATGACCACCCATAAATCCATATATTCAAATTTGAAGGTTCTTTTGCCTATCACGCACTTTAAGATATAGCATACCGAAATGTACAACACCGAGGCAACGAGCACACCCGTGCTTGCAAATGGTGCCGCAAAAATGAGAATTACTATTCCCATCTCGGGGGTTGTAAGCACCGAATAGGCGAGCAATGCGATGAAAACCGTCAGAATGATTTTAAGAGGGGACACAAAGCAGGATAAAACGCCGAGTAAAATCCCCACGAAGAACGACACGTTCGACCACGTGAATTTAGGTTTTTCGGCGGCGGTTCTGAAAGTGTTTTCCCTCGCTCCGCAAAAGTCAAAGACAATCTTTTTCATAAGCTTACTCGAAAGAATATCGCGTGAAACGGACTTTGCAGAGAAGAAAAGCGGCAGCGAGCACACGCACACAAGGATTCCCGCTATGAACGTGGGGAAGGAAATATCTATCAAAGTCATATAGCGCTTCAACGGATACAAAACGGACACCACGGCACCCATAACGAAAAGAACTATGCCGTAATCCCTTGTCGCCATACGGAGCAGAAACTGCGGTATTTTTGGGAAAACGTTTACGAAAATGCTCCTCTCAATAAGGCGTGATATGCCTTTTCTCACTTTTCCGTGCCTGCCGTGATTTTCTTTGTTCTTTATTTTTTCGACAGAGCCGAGATATGACTCGTTCCTCTTGTCGTAAGAGGTGAAAAACGAGCCGAACATACCGGACCCCAGGCGCTCAAAAAACCACGCGGCAAATCTGTCAAAGGCGGACTGCTTTACAAAACGCCCTTTTTGCTTGTTATCCAAATCATCACATCCTATGTCAGTTTAGTAAAATCAAATAAATATCGACACGTGTCGGCTAAAAATCACTTTTTCTGCGATTTTATATAAGCCTCGTATAAATCGGGGCGGCGCTCCTTTGTGAGCTCCAGGGACTTTTCAAGCCGCCACTTTTTCACGTTTTCGTGATGCCCCGAGAGCAATACCTCGGGCACCTCCTTGCCGTTGAATACGGGTGGCCTTGTGTATTGCGGATATTCCAAAAGTCCGCAGGCGATGCTCTCGTCCTCGTAGCACTCCTCCTCGGGCAAAACTCCGTCTATAAGTCTTGATACGGCGTCAACTATTATGCAAGCGGGCAACTCACCGCCCGTGAGCACGTAGTCGCCTATTGAAATTTCCTCGTCGGCTATTTCGTCTATCACCCTTTGGTCCACGCCCTCGTAGTGCCCGCAGAGTATCGTCAGGCACTCAAGCGAGGCAAATTCCCGTGCGACGTCCTGATTGAAAAGCCGTCCTCTCGGTGAAACGTAGATAACCTTACCGAAAAGGTTGCCCTGCATCTCTTTTACCGCCTTGTAGCAGTCGTATATCGGTTGGGTAGCCATAAGCATGCCCTTGCCGCCCCCGTAGGGTGCATCGTCTACCTTGCGGTGCTTGTTTTTGGTGTAGTCCCTTATATTGTGAGAATATACCGAAATATATCCGTTTTTTCTCGCCCGTCCTATTATGCTCTCGCCGAGCACGGATTCGACAAGCTCGGGAAAAAGCGTCATTATATCAAATCTCATCGTGCCCTCACTCAAACATTCCCTCGATGGGAGTTACGAAAATTCCTTTTTCAAGGTCAATTTCGGCAATAAACTCGGCAACCGCGGGTATATATGCCTCCGGCTTGTCCCCACGCTTTACAACGTAGAGGTCCTGCGAGCCGCGGTTTACAACGTCGGATAAAACGCCGTACTTTTCGCCCGTGTTCTTGTCTATAACGTCAAGACCGATAAGGTCGGCGATAAAATAGTCACCCTCGCCGCGTTTTAACTCGTCCCTGTCGGCATAAACGTAGGAAAGTCTTATTTTTACAACCTCTTCGGGAGTGGTAATGCCCTCGATTGTTACAAGCACGTTGGTTTTGTAGGGTACTGCGTGGAGTATCTTTTTGGCAACGTATTCGTCACCGTGCCTGAAATAAAGATTTTTAAGGGAGCAGAAAACCTCCGCCGTGTCGCAATAATGATCTATGACCATGGCGCCGCGTATTCCGTGTGCCCTCATTATCTGTCCGCATTCGAGATACTTTTGCATTTTCGTCCTCCGAAAAGAGTTTGCATAATTTTTCATTGTACATTGTACCATACGTTTTGACAAATATCAAGTAATAAGATAAAAAATATTAAAGATAAAAAGAAAAATCAAAAAAAGGGGTTGACAAGCGGATTATAATATGATACAATGCTTTTACCTCGGACAGAGGGTTCTTTTTTTGTGCAAACAAAATTTCTGTCGGAGGGAGGTACGGTGCGTAAAGCACACAAATGGGGACAAGTTCCTCAAATTTAATTGGGAGGTGCCGATATCATGGCTAATGACGCAAGAGTAAAAGTAACATTGGCGTGCAGCGAATGCAAACAGCGTAATTACGACACGAAGAAGAACAAGAAGAATGATCCGGACAGACTTGAAATGAACAAGTATTGCCCTTTCTGTCGTAAACACACCTTGCACAAGGAAACGAAGTAAGGAGAAAATTATGGCTGAAAACGAAAACAACAAGGTAGCTCTTGACGATAAGAGCGCAGAGGTTCAGAAGAAGCAAAAGGCAAAGAAGGAAAAGAAGCCTTCCAAGCTCGGCATGAAACTCAAGAACCTTAAAAGCGAGTTCAAGAAGATCACCTGGGCAACACCGGAGGCAACGTTCAAAAGCTTTGGCATAGTGCTTGTCGGCATGGTTGTCGCGGCAGTCGTAATCGGAGTTATAGATTTCGGACTTTCGTCCCTCTTCGATTTTCTTCTTAAAACCATAAGCTTCTGAGGTGCGAGATGAGTGACTTCAACGAACTTAACGTAGGACCGAAATGGTATGTCGCTCATACCTACACGGGCTATGAAAACAAAGTCAAAACCACCATTGAAAAGATAGTAGAGAACAGAAAGAGCCTCTCCGACCTTATATTCGACGTCAAGGTTCCTGTAGTAACAAGTGTTACGACCGACGCCAAGGGCAGAGAAAAGACGGTTGAGGAAAAGCTTTTTCCGGCTTACGTTTTCATAAAGATGGTTATGAATGACGAAACGTGGCATATTATCCGTAATATAAGCGGTGTCACGGGATTTGTCGGACCCGGCTCGAAGCCGGTGCCCCTTTCCGATGAAGAAGCGCTTGCAATAGCGGTCGAGGAAAAGGCAGAGGTACAGTCGTTCAATATCGGTGACGAGGTTGAAATCATCGACGGATTCCTTGTCGGACACAGCGGAAAAATCGGAGCAATTTCCGATGAAACGGGCGAGGTTACGGTTATAGTATCCTCAATAGGTCGTGAGATGCCCGTAAGTCTTGATGCAAAGTGCATCAAAAAGAAATAATAAAGTCGGCGGCTGACTTTGAAAAGCCGCAAATAAGTGGGAGAGAGAAAATTTTCTATTCTCTCGTACAGTACCACATAGGAGGAAATAAAAATGGCTAAGAAAATTCAGGGCTACATCAAACTTCAGATCCCTGCAGGAAAAGCAACACCCCAACCGCCTATCGGACCGGCGCTCGGTCAGTACGGCGTTTCCATTCCGAACTTTACGAAGGAATTTAACGAAAGAACAAAGAACGATATCGGATACATCATTCCGGTTGTTATCACCGTATATGCAGACCGTTCGTTCACCTTTATCACAAAGACCCCGCCCGCTCCGGTTCTTATAAAGAAGGCTTGCGGTATCGAAACCGCATCGGCTGCTCCTAACAAGACCAAGGTAGCAAAGCTCACCAAGGAGCAGGTAAAGAAAATCGCCGAAACGAAGATGCCCGACCTCAATGCAGGCTCTCTTGAAGCCGCAATGAGCATGATAGCAGGAACTGCGCGTTCCATGGGTATCACCGTTGAGGACTAAGATAGGGGAGGTAAATTGAGATGAAAAAGGGAAAGAAATATATCGCAAGTGCCGAACTTATCGAAACGGCAAAGCTCTATGATCCTGACGAGGCAATGAAGCTCGTATGCGAAACCGCAAAGGCTAAATTCGATGAAACTATCGAAGTACACGTTCGTCTGGGCGTTGACTCACGTCACGCTGACCAGCAGGTAAGAGGCGCAGTCGTTCTCCCTCACGGAACGGGTAAGAAGGTACGCACCCTCGTTTTTCCTAGATGCGACATGGCAAAGTCTGCCGAGTTGGAAGGCTCTGCTTAGG
>CAMGRB010000051.1 GCA_946061315.1 uncultured Clostridia bacterium
TATAAATATTTTAACGCACGCAAAGATAACTTGTCAACTTTTTTAATATAATATTGTATAAATAAACAAAGCCGCGGTGTTTTTTGCCGTGGCTTTTGTGATATTATACAAATAAAAATTGATTATTCTCCGAAAAATCTGTCTATGCGCAACCTGTGCCTTAAATTGTGTTTATAGAGGAGCGTCAGGCGCGAGAGCACGGTATCGTATAGGATAAAAGCCGCCACGCCGAGCACGAAGAATATGACCTCAAAATACCAGGCGTCCTGCAACATAAACACGAAAAACATAAGAAGAATGTCGGCGCAGACGGAAATTACGATATAGAGCACCTTGAAAAACCACGCAAGCGGTTTTTTTGCTTTCTCGAAAAATATTTTAAGTACGGGATAAAGCCCGAAAAGCGCATACTCAACCGCCACGAGCTTTGACGGAAGAATAAGAAAAGATATTATGGCGGTAACAACGTAAACGGGTATTGCTTTTGCACCCATTTCGTATCCGCACACAAAAATGCAGACCGAGGCGATAAGAACGGCGGTTAAGTCCATAAGCTCGATAAGGGAACCTAAAAAAAGTATAACCACTCCGAGCGCCGCCATCATAGCCGAAAAGGCTATATATTTCGTTTTTTTCATCAGTAGCAGCCTCTGCCGCACAGACAGTCCATACAGACAAGGCAAGAGCATATATCGCAAAGATTGCAACCGACCGTGCCCGTGTTGTTGGGATTGCCGTAATTTGCCGACCTTGCGCGCAGATTTTCTCTCATCGCCTGATACTCGGCGTTGCCGGGGTCCATCTGACAAGCGGTGTCTATATGCTTAACTGCGTCAAAATGATATCCCCTCTGAATAAGCACACAGCCCTTGAGAAAATGCCACTCGGCGCCTCTTTTTTCTTTTTCTATCTTGTTTAGCGAAGATTCGGCGGTATTGAAATCGCCTCTGTTTATGGCGACCCTTATCTCCGCATACACGGGGTCTGCCGAATACGTGCCCTGCGTGCCGTAACCAAACGAGCTGTTGTTTGATTCCCCCGCCCTTATGCGAAGTATCTCGTCGTATGCCTCGTTTATTTCCTTCATTTTCTCCTCGGCAAGATCGGATACGGGACTGTCTGCATAGTTATCGGGGTGATATTTCTTTGCAAGCTCTCTGTATGCTTTTTTTACTTCCTCGTTAGTCGCGCTCGGCGATATCCCGAGAACCTCATAGGGATTTCTCATCTCTTGTTCCTCCGATTAAAGCGGTAGTTGTCGGTTTTTTATATTCTAACATAAGTATGCGACGAAATAAAGAAAACTGTGTTAAAAGTGTGTGAATTTCGCGCCGTCTTTTATTCCTTTGGCATCATTTTGGAGATTATTTTCTCCGTTTCGTTTTTCATTCCGTCGTAGATGACGTTTTTAATTATTCTCTCAACGTCGTTATGCGAAGAAAAATCTATAAGCTCGACGCTTTTGCTCATCGCCTCAAGCTCAAGACAGAGCGCGCACTTCATCGTTTCCGCGGTGTCCTTGGTTATCTCTTTGCCGAAAGCGTTTACTATCGGATTGAAGGAGCTATTCTTTATATCGTTTGAAAAATCGTCGCAGGCGTCGATAACGTATATCCATCTGCCAAGGTGCCTGCCGATATCGTAGGCTATTCTGTAATTTGCTCCGTCAAGCCCGAAGGAAGAAACCTCGGCAAGAAGCTCACCGAAAATATCCGCCGCCGTATCCACCGAATCTCCGTTTTCTTTTTCATAGGATGAGAGTTTATCTATACACTCCCCGACCTTTTTTTCAAGCGGAACAAGGCTTTCGTCCGTTTTTTTGAAAAACAGCGACACTGTGGCGGCAATTTTTGCTTTAAGGCGCGAAAAACCGTGTGAGTCGTTTATATTGTCTTTAAGCTTGAGTTTTGTGAGTATTGCGCTCGTTTTCGAGGAATATTCAAGAGAATCATTTTGGTCGAGCACGGGTCGCTTTTTCAGCGGGTGAAGCATACATCTTCTCATTCTTACGTTGCCCTTGACGTTTTCAAGCACCATTCTTACAAGAGCGAGAAAAACGAAGTCGTAATTGAGGGTCAGGCGGGATATGCAGCCCGTGCATTTGCCCATCGTTTTGCAAAGCCCGCAATACGTTGCCTTATAAAGCTCGTTATCTTTTACTTTAAGCTCCGGTATATCCGGCTTTACGTACCCGAACACAGACACTCCCCCCTCGTTTTTTTCATTTTAGCCCTTGCTTTTGCTTATTCGTCCACACCGAAATTTAGTATGGCTTTGAAAAGATCTATACTGTTTTGTTGCAAATCATCCTTGGTTGTTACAAGTTTTGACATTATGCAAATGACGGTATCGTCGGGCAAATCGTCAAATCCGCCCATATACTTTGCAAATTCCGTCTTTTTAAGATATACGCCGTATTCTCCGCACATAATGCTCTCATCCGGCTTATAGCCGAGCACGTCCTCGACTTTCATAAACGGACCTTTATTCAAAAGACCGGGATCAATCAAATAAATCGCCACTTGCCCTGACCGCATCTGATTTATGATAGTATCAAACGCTTCTTTGTTTGCGGCGTCGGACATTACCTTACCGTAAACGTCGTGGTCTTTTATGCTCTCTTTTCTTTGCTCCTCCGTCTGATACGTTACAGTTGAGAGGAGTATTTTCTTCTCGCCGTCGCCGTTATAGTCCTTCATTATCTCGGTAAGCGAGCCCGTGACGGAGCTATATATATCGGACGTTACGTATTTAGGTCCTGCGTACATAACGGTTATATCGCTTTTGTCCTTTTTTGCCATCTGAACGCCGACTATTACGAAAATAAGGATAAATGCGGAGATAATTATAATCGCCCAATTGTATCTGTACCAGACGTTTGATATGAAATTGCCTTTTTTTATCTCGGCTTCGCTGCCGTGGATCTCCTCGTCGTTCTCTATGCCGAGCATCCTTTGGCGCATCGCCTCGTTTGATTCGAATTCGTCTTTTTTCATATTAACTCCTTTAGGCAGGTGGCGTATTTGCACCGTCTACCGTTCGTCTTGTATGAATAATAGCGTCATTCTCTTATTTTGATATTTGCCTCTCTTAACTGCTTTTCCGTTACCGTGCCGGGTGCGCCCATCATAAGATCCTGCGCATTGCCGTTTAGCGGGAAGGCTATTACGTCCCTTATCGTTTCCTCGCCAGATATGAGCATTATCATTCTGTCAACGCCGGGCGCCATACCTGCGTGAGGCGGTGCGCCGTAGGAAAACGCATTGTAAAGTGCGGAGAACTTCTCTTTGAGTACGTCCTCGCTATAGCCCGCTATCTCAAACGCCTTCTTCATAATCTCGGGACTGTGATTTCTGACTGCACCCGAGGAGAGCTCAACTCCGTTGCAGACTATATCGTACTGATATGCAAGGATTGTAAGCGGGTCTTTATTAAGGAGCGCGTCAAGTCCTCCCTGCGGCATTGAGAACGGGTTGTGGGTAAAGTCTATTTTACCCGTTTCCTCGTTTATTTCGTACATCGGGAAGTCTACTATATAGCAGAACTCAAAAGCATCGTCTTTGATAAGTCCGAGTTCGTTTGCGATCCAGGTTCTCATTTCGCCCGAGAGCTTGTCGATAACTTTTGCGTTATCGCTGATAAAGAACAGCGATTCTCCTTCTTTAATGCCGACTAACTCGGTCAATTCTCTCTTTTCTTCGTCCGACAAAAACTTTGCGATAGGTCCCTTATATTCGCCGCCCTCTAACGTGATATAGCCGATACCGAACTTCATACCGATGCTTCTTGAATATGCGTCGATAGCCTTTTCAAAAGCCTTTTTACCGTCACCGCTACCGTCCTTTTTAACGAGATAGTTGGCAACGATACCGCGGACGAGTTTGTTTTTGAACGGAACGGTCCTTCCGTCAATGGTTAAAAATTCGTGCTTTGCGAAAAAGTCCGTCAAGTCCTGAATAATCAAGGGGTTACGAAGATCGGGTTTATCCGTTCCGTATTTGAGCATTGCTTCCTTATAAGGAATACGGACAAACGGCGGCTTTGATACGTATTTATCCGTAAACTTTGAAAAAGTATCGTAAAGTACCTTTTCGCCTACCTCGAATACGTCCTCCTGCTGTGCAAACGCCATCTCGAAGTCAAGCTGATAAAACTCTCCCGGGGATCTGTCCTGGCGTGCGTCCTCATCTCTGAAGCAGGGCGCTATCTGGAAATACTTATCAAAGCCAGACACCATAAGGAGCTGCTTGAACTGCTGGGGTGCCTGAGGAAGCGCATAGAACTTGCCCTTGTGCTTTCTGCTCGGCACAAGATAATCCCTTGCTCCCTCGGGGGAGGATGCGGTAAGAATAGGCGTTTGTATCTCGGTAAAGCCCATTTCTTCCATCTCTTTGCGCAGGAACGAGATTATTTTTGACCTCAAAAGTATATTGTCGTGAATGTGCTTGTTGCGAAGGTCAAGATAGCGGTATTTGAGCCTTACGTCCTCTCTTGTCAAGGTCGAGCTTGCTATCTCGAACGGGAGCATTTTAGTGCATTTGCCGAGCACTTCGAGTTTTTCAATCTTTACCTCGACAAGTCCCGTATCAAGCTTTTCGTTTATAGTTTCCTCGCTGCGCTTAACTACCGTTCCCTCAATTCCGATAACGCTCTCTTTCGGGAGGTCCTTTATCATACTGTCGTCGTTTACAACGAGCTGTGTAACGCCGTAGTTATCACGCAGGTCGATAAAAATTACTCCTCCGTGGTCCCTTATAGTTTCAACCCAGCCCGCAAGCTTTACTCTTTTGCCTATATCCGACTCTCTTAAATCGTTACAAGTGTGTGTTCTGAACATACCTCTACCTCTTATTTACTCAATTCTTTCAGTATTGCTTCGTTTACCTTTGCGGGATTTGCCTTGCCTTTTAATTCTTTCATTACCTGTCCCACAAAAAATCCGAGTACCTTGGTCTTGCCGCCCTTATATTCGGCAACGCTTGCCGGATTTGCCCCGACTATTTTCCTTACGGTATCAACTATGAGTCCGTCGTCGTCTATTGCCTCCATGGAGTGCTCCTTTATATAGCCGTCAACGTCTATTTTGCCGCCCGCCTCAACCATAGCCTCAAGTATCTCCATGCCTGATGCGCGGTTTATCTTGCCCGAGGTTACCTTTGATATTACCTCGGCAAAATTATCGGGATCGAGCGACACGTCGTCAAGCGTTTTGCCTCTTTCGTTAAGGAGCTTCTGAAGCGGAACTATTATCCAGTTTGCAATCTCTTTTGGCATATTTATCTTTGAGAGCGTTTTTTCAAAAAGCTCCGCCGTGTGAAGCGATGCGGTAAGGAGCGATGCGTCGTAGTCGCTCAAAGCATAGTCCGACATAAACCTTTGCTTGCGGCTCTCTGCCATTTCGGGAAGCGACGCCCTTACACTCTCTATATATTCGTCCGTTACGACAAGCGGCAAAAGATCCGGCTCGGGAAAATATCTGTAATCCTGCGCGTTTTCCTTACTGCGCATTGCGTAACTGCTTCTTTTGTCCTCGTTCCAATGGCGAGTTTGCTGAATTATTCTCTCGCCCGACTCGATGGCGTCTATCTGCCTTGCGCTCTCGTGCTCTATTGCGTGCTCTATCGCCCTGAAGGAGTTTATGTTTTTCGTTTCAGTTCTGGTGCCGAACGTTTCCTCGCCCTTTTTGCGAACGGAGAGGTTGATATCCACTCTCATGGAGCCCTCCTGCATCTTGCAGTCGGATATTCCGAGATATTCGCAAATTGATTTTATCTTCTGAAGGTACGCTATTACCTCGGCGGAGGAACGGAAATCCGGCTCGGACACTATCTCGATAAGCGGAACGCCGCACCTGTTGTAGTCGGGATAGGTTTCGTTATCGTATTCGGAGTGGATAAGCTTGCCCGCGTCCTCCTCCATGTGCATCTCGTGTATTCTTATTACCTTTTCGGTATCTCCGACCTTTATCGGTACTTTGCCGTTTTTGCCTATCGGGAAATAAAGCTGGGATATCTGATATGCTTTGGGCAGGTCGGGATAGAAATAATTCTTTCTGTCAAATACGCTCGTTTTGGATATTTCACAGTTAAAGGCTATCGCCGCCATGGTAGCATACCTTAAAACCTCGCCGTTAAAAATGGGGAGCGCTCCCGGCAGTCCCATGCAGACGGGGCAACACTGTGTGTTCGGCTTTGCGCCGAAGGCGGTTGAACAGCCGCAGAATATTTTCGTTTTTGTAGAAAGTTCTACGTGGACCTCAAGTCCTATGACCGTTTCCCACATATGTTAAACCTCCTTTGTGTGCTTGTGATAATCGGTGTGCGACTGGTATGCGTAACCGACGTTTAATACGTCCGCATCGCTGTACTGCGGACCTATAAGCTGTGCGCCTATTGGCATGCCGTCCCCGTCAAAGCCGCAGGGAACGGTAAGTCCCGGCAGTCCCGCAAGGTTTACCGAAACCGTATATACGTCGGAGAGATACATTTTCATACTGTCCTTTAAGCTCTCGCCGATTTTCGGTGCGGTGGTCGGTGCGGCGGGGCAAAGCAAAACGTCGCACTTTTTGTATGCGTTCTCAAAGCCCTCGACTATCATGCGCTTCATTTTGAGCGCTTTTCTGTAATATGCGTCGTAATATCCCGACGAGAGAACGAACGTGCCGAGCAGTATTCTCTTTTGCACCTCCTTGCCGAAGCCCTCGCTCCTCGTTTTAGAGAAAAGGTCGTCAACGGAGTTTACGTTTTGCGCTCTGTAGCCGTACTTTACGCCGTCAAACCTCGAGAGGTTGGAGGACGCTTCCGCCGTGGCGATTATATAGTAGGTCGGTATAACGTAGTCTATAAAGTCAAGGTCGACGTCAACTATTTCTGCCCCGAGTGATTTTAGGGTGTCGGCAACACAGAGTACCGCTTTTTTTACGTCGGGGTCAAGTCCTTTTTCAAACCATTGACGCGGAACGCCTATTTTCTTTCCCTTTATATCGCCGTCAAGCGAGGCAAGGAATGATGGATATTCTCTGTCGCTTGAGGTAGCGTCGTGGTTATCGTGCCCTGCTATTATGTCAAGGAGTGCCGCACAGTCGGAAACGTCCTTTGCAAGCGGCCCTATCTGGTCAAGAGAGGAGGCGTATGCTATAAGTCCGTATCTTGATACCGTTCCGTAGGTCGGCTTAAAACCGGTAACTCCGCAGTAGGAAGCGGGCTGACGTATGCTTCCTCCCGTATCGGAGCCGAGCGCGCATACTGCCTCGGCAGAGGCAACCGCCGCGGCAGAGCCGCCCGACGAGCCGCCGGGGACTTTATCAGTATTCCACGGATTTTTTACTGCCCCGTAGTACGAGGTTTCGCTTGTCGAGCCCATTGCGAACTCGTCCATATTTGTCTTTCCTATAACTATCATTCCCGCATCTTCTATTTTTTCAATGGCGGTTGCGTTATAGGGCGGGATAAATCCGCCGAGTATTTTTGAAGCGCAGGTAGTTTCGGTACCCTTTGTGCAGATATTGTCCTTTATTGCTATCGGAACGCCTGCAAGAGGAGAGGTGAGCGTGCCCTCGTCTATCTTTTTTTGAATTTCATCGGCTTTTATAAGTGCCTTTTCCTTTTCAACTCTTATATAAGCGTTTATCTTGCCGTCCGTTTTTTCTATCTTTTCGCAAACGGACAAAACGGCGTCACGAACGGTTAATTTTTTGTCCTTTATCATCTGCCCGATTTCAAGGGCGGTATATTTCGTTATATCCATCGTCGCTCTCCTTATTCTACCGTTTTGGGAACTATCGGCGTTTCATCGGTGCGCTCGGGTGCGTTTGCAAGGAGCGCTTCCCTGTCAAGCGACGGCATTACCGTATCAGCCCTCAAAGGAACTGCAACCGCATCGGGCGTTTCGTCAACGTCGGCGGTGTTTACGCTTCCGTTTATCGTGTTCATATATTCGAGTATCGCGTTTAACTCGTTGCACATTACGTCGGTAAACTCACCGTCGATTTTAAGCCTTGAAAGTTCGGCAACGTGCTTTACCGTTTCTTTTGTGATGTTCATAAAATACCTCCAAAAAACAAAAATCCCCATCCCATATTATTGGGACGGGGAAAAACTCCGTGGTACCACCCAACTTTGAGCGCAAAGCGCCCCTCGTTGAACAAATTTCGTTTTGCAAACGGGCGGGTCTAATTGCAAACGCTTTCTTCCGCCGGCTCTGGACCGTTACAAGACCGCAGTATCACCGCACTCTCACCTTCTGCGGCTCTCTTTGTCAACCGTTTCCGATCTTGCTTTCCTTCATAGCCTTTTATTA
>CAMGRB010000052.1 GCA_946061315.1 uncultured Clostridia bacterium
AAAAATCATACACTTGCAGGCACTTTTTGCTTTTTGAAAGAGGAAAACGTTAAAATGAAGGATATAAAACCGATAGTCGCCGCCAATTTAGCGACACTCCGTAAAGAAAACGGACTGACACAGGCAGAGCTTGCCGAAAAACTCAACTATTCCGATAAAGCGGTATCAAGATGGGAGCACGGAGATACCTTGCCCGATATAAACGTACTTATGCAGCTATGCGAATTTTACGGGATAACTCTTAATACTCTCGTCAATGAAAACGCGGAGTTTGAAAAACAGAAAAAGAGCTACAAGGCATCAATAGGTTACCGCATATGGCTTTGCGTTTTGTCGGTCGCAGTCGTCTGGCTCTGCGCAACGATCGTATTCGTTTACTCCCAGATAGTTAACTTGGCACGCTCTAACTATTGGATAATATTTGTGTGGGCGGTGCCTATCTCCTGCGTTGTCGTACTTTTTATGAGCAAGGGGATGCCGCATAAGAATATTATTTCTCTTGTTTGCTCCTCGGTATTTTCGTGGTCGCTCTTAACTTGCGTATATCTTCATTTCATATCCTATAATCTGTGGCTTATTTTCGTCATAGGTGCGCCCGTCGAGGTCGTCATAATTCTTTGGCATAAGATAAGAAAATTCCGATAGTATTTATTTTTAAATTAAAAAAATCCCGATAAGTGTCGGGATTTTTTTATAAGGAAAATTATTTTTGTTTCGGGAATGAAAGAGTTATTTTAGTTCCTTTGTCAAGAGTGCTTTCAAGGGATATTGCAGCACCGTGGAATATAGCCCCGTGCTTTACTATGGAAAGACCAAGACCGGTTCCGCCTATTTCTCTTGAATGGCTCTTATCCACTCTGTAAAACCTCTCGAAAACTCTGTCCTTGTCGGCGTCGGGTATTCCTATACCCGTATCCTCGACCGAAAGGAGAACCTTATCCGAGCTTTCCGATATGCAAACCGTGACGTTGCCGTTTTCCTTGTTGTACTTTATTGCATTGTCGCAAAGATTGTATATCATCTCGTAAAGTATTTCTCTTGAGCCGTTTATAATTCCGTCGCCGTCTGCTTGGAGCTCCATTTTTATTCCGCGCTTTTCTGCAATCGGAAGGAGGGAAGATATAACCTCGTCGGCAATCTTTTTAAGGCTTTGGGCTTCGGTTTTGTAATTTCCCGCGCCCTCGTCAAGAGCGCTTATTTCTATTATGTCGTTTATAAGGGTTATAAGCCTTGATGCCTCGTTATAGATACGCTCCGCGCAGTCGGGCACGTCTTTTTCTTTGACCATGCCGTCCTTTATAAGCTCCGCAAAGCCGGATATTGAGGTAAGCGGCGTTTTAAGCTCGTGAGATACGTTTGCGGTAAATTCACGCCTGAGAGTGTCGCGGTTTGCCTTTTCCGTAATATCGAGAATAAGTATTGCCGCACCCACGGTCTTTTCATCCTTTATTGCGGGGTTTGCCATAACACTCAAGGTTTTTCCGTTTACCTCTATCGAGGTTTCCGTGTGATTCCCCGAAAGAGAGGAGGTAACCGCATCCGTAAACTCCGGCGTTCTGTTAAGTGTGAAGACGCTTTTACCGACGGCGTCCTCGCCCGTATAGCCGAGCAATTTGGGAGCCGAAGAGTTGTAGGAGAGAATATCTGTTGAAAGATCCGTTATTATAAGTCCCTCACTCATTGCGTCCGTTATCATTGCAAACTCTTTTTGCTTTTCCTTTGCCGCCTCAAGCTGACGCTCTATCGTCCGTTTTTGCGAATATATTTTCGAGTAGAGAGGTGCTATTTCCTCATAGACCGTGCCCTCGTCCTCTTTTGCGTCAAAATCTATCTCGTTCAACGGCTTCGTTATTTTATTCGACACCACCGAGGCAAGAACGGATGCTAAAATAAGAGCAACCAATATAATAAACGCAACGGGCTGTGCGAGTAAAATAAACACGGAGAACGAAGAATATTGCGTTGACGCCACCCTTATTACGTTGCCGTCCGAGAGGCGCTTTGCGCAGTAGACCGTCTTTTCGGAGAGCGTTTCGGAATATCTTTTGCTCTGTCCGAAGCCAAAATCACGCGCTTGTATAAACTCCTCTCTGTCGGAGTGATTTTCCATTTCGGATACATTTGCCACGTTGTCGTAGAGCACCGTTCCGTCTGCCGCAATAAGAGTGATTCTGCGGCTTTTATCGACACTCTCAAGCGTATTAAGATATTCTATACCGCTTTTTTCAACACCTGCTGCAATAAAATTCGTTTCGCTTTTTACCTCAGACAAAAGCTGATTTGAAAACGAGGTTTGCAAAACGCCGAGTATAAGGATAAGAGAAGCGATAAGAACTATTGCGCAGACAATACAAATTGAGAGAAAAATTCTTTTTTTCAAGTTATCTCACCGCCTATTTTATAACCGACACCCTTTACGGTTTCTATGATTGCTCCGTTGTCACCGAGCTTTGAGCGCAAACGCCGTATATGTACGTCAACCGTTCTCGTTTCCCCGTCAAAATCATAGCCCCATATACCGTTTAAGAGGTTATCTCTCGTAAGTACCTTGCCGTCCGCTTTGACAAGTGCAAGCAAAAGCTCGTATTCCTTTAAGGAAAGTGTCACTTCTTTTCCCGAACACAGTACCCTGTGTTCGTCGGGATATATTTCAACCTCTCCGATTTTGTATTTTTGCTTTTTGTCGGACGTTTTTTCATACCTGCGCAAAACCGCCTTTACTCTCGCTATAAGCTCGGTCATACCAAACGGCTTTGCGATATAATCGTCGGCGCCCGCATCAAGCCCCGTCACCTTGTCAAATTCCGTTCCCTTGGCAGTCAACATAATCACCGGTACGGAAGCGGTTTTCGAGTTGCTTTTCAATTTTTTAAGAATATCAAGCCCGTTTTGCTCGGGGAGCATTATATCGAGCATTATAAGGTCGGGCAAGGAAGCGCAGATAGCCTCCCAAAACTCGCTCGGACGTGCAAACCCCTCGGCTTTTATACCTTGAGAGGAAAGAGCGTATTCAACGAGCTTTCTTATATTGTCGTCGTCCTCAAGTAAGTAGATCATAAACTCACCCCCATACAGATTTTATCACATAATTTCATTTATTTCAATGCTTAAAACGTTTTATGTACTCCGCTTATCGAATAAATTACCCATTCCGCTATATTTACGGCGTGGTCACCTATTCTCTCGAAGTATTTTGCAATCATAAGCAGGTCAAGGACGTACTCCGCCTCGGAGATATCCTTCGATATAAGCGTTGCTATTTCCGATTTTACTTTCTTAAAAAGCTCGTCAACCGTGTCGTCGTATTTTGCAACGGACAGAGCCATGCCGATATCCTTGCGCACGAAAGATTCTACGCTGTCCGTCACCATTTTGATAGTAGCCTTTGCCATATCGCCTATATGGATTTTGCCGGCGGCACTCCCGTCCTTTATAAACGGCAAAATCTCGCCTATATCGGACGCCTGGTCGCCTATTCGCTCCATATCGGAGATCATTTTAAGGGCGGAGGAAATCTCTCTTAAATCCTTGGCTACGGGTTGCTGTTGGAGCAGAAGCTTCATACAAATGCCTTCTATTTCACGCTCCTTGTCGTCTATTGCGGAGTCCACGTCGAAAATTTTAAGGCGCATATTTTCCGACGGTTCCTCTATAACGTTTGCTACGAGCGAGATAGCCTCCTCGCAAAGCGCGCCCATTTTTATAAGCTCCACGTTAAGATTTTCAAGCTGCTTGTCGAAATTGTTTCTCATTATCCGAATCTCCCCGTTATATAATCCTCGGTGCGTTTGTCCTTCGGGGTAGAGAACATCGTTTCCGTATCGGAAAATTCGATAACCTCGCCGAGCAGGAAAAACGCCGTTTTGTCCGCTATGCGCACCGCCTGTTGCATATTGTGAGTTACTATTATTATCGTGTATTTTTCTTTCAGTTCGAGTGCAAGGTCCTCTATTTTGGAGGTCGATATCGGGTCGAGCGCCGAGGTCGGCTCATCCATAAGAAGCACCTCCGGCTCAACCGCGAGCGCACGGGCAATGCAAAGCCTTTGCTGTTGACCGCCCGAAAGACCGAGCGCACTCTTTTTAAGTCTGTCCTTTACCTCGTCCCATATTGCCGCGTCACGCAGAGATTTTTCAACTATCTCGTCAAGCTTTGCTCTTGAACGTACACCGTGAGTACGCGGACCGAAAGCGATATTGTCGTATATGCTCATAGGGAACGGATTTGGCTTCTGAAACACCATACCCACCCTTTTGCGAAGCTCGCACGGGTCCATATTTCCGTAAATATCCTCGCCGTCGAGCTTTATGCTTCCGGTTATTCTGCACCCCTCGATAAGATCGTTCATTCTGTTGAGAGATTTGAGAAGCGTTGATTTTCCGCATCCCGACGGACCTATAAACGAGGTTATTTCGTTTGTCGGTATATCGAGATTTATTCCTTTGAGAGCTTTGAAATCTCCGTAATAAAGCTCGACGTTTTTAATATCGAATTTAGTCATTGTTTTTTCTCCAATTTCTTTGCTATCAAAGAGCTTAATCCGTTTATTGCAAGCACGAGTACGAGAAGAACGACACCCGTTGCATACGCCTCGTCCATATGGAGTCCCTCGCTGAAAAGAGCGTACATATGAATTGCAAGCGTTCTGCCCGAGCCCATTACGTTTTTGGGTATTCCCGTAACCGATCCCGCCGTATATATAAGCGCCGCCGTCTCACCCACTATTCTGCCGATAGAGAGTATAACTCCCGAAAGAATACCGGGGATAGCGGATGGCAAAACTATTCTGAACACGGTACGGAGCCTGCCCGCACCAAGACCGAAGCTGCCCTCACGGTAGCTGTCGGGTACGGCAAGTAGCGCCTCCTCCGTCGTTCTCATTATAAGCGGTAAGATCATAATTGCGAGTGTGAGCGCTCCGCCGAGCATAGAGTACCCCCAACCAAGCGCTTGATTGAACATAAGATATCCGAAAAGACCGTAAACTATGGACGGTATTCCCGAAAGAGTTTCAGTCGTAAGACGGACTGCGGATACGAGCTTGTTGCCCTTTTTTGCGTATTCCACAAGATAAATTGCCGAAAATATTCCTATCGGAACGGCAAAAATAAGCGAAAGCACCGTCATTGTCACCGTGTTTATTATTGCCGGCATCATAGATACGTTTTCCGAGTTATACTCCCACGCAAAAAGACTTAACGAAAGATGCGGAATACCTCTTATTAAAACGTAAACTATTATCGTAATGAGCGCGGCGGCGGTTATCAGAGCCGCAAGGCATACAAGTAACATAAGAACAAAGGAAAATGGGTGTTTCCTGTAATTTTTCATCTTTTGCTTAAACGATATTTTGTTTATTGCGTTCATTGCTTTTCCCTCCTTTTAAGAACGGAGAAGCAACCGTTTATTATAAGTATAAAGACGAACAAAACGACGGACGTTGCAATAAGCGCCTCTCTGTGCAGTCCCTCGGAGTAGCCGAGCTCTATTACTATATGTGTTGTAAGCGTGCGCACTCCGTCGGTAATGGAGGAGGGGATAACCGTCTGGTTTCCCGCTATCATACTAACCGCCATCGTTTCTCCTATGGCACGCCCGACGCCGAGGATAACTCCCGCAAGAGTACCCGATTTTGCGGCGGGGAGCACGGCTCTGAACACACTGCGCTCGTGCGTTGCACCGAGAGCGAGCGCACCCTCGTAATAACTCTCGGGCACGGCTCTTAACGAGGATTCCGTCACGCTCGTTATCGTAGGCAAAATCATAATTCCGAGCAGTATGGAAGCGGTTATGATGTTTTGCCCCGTACCGCCGAAATTTCTGATTATCGGAACTACTACGGAAAGAGCCACGAAGCCGTAAACTATCGAGGGTATTCCCGCCAGAAGATCTATTGTCGGCTTTAAGAAGCGATAAAGTCCCTTCGGGCAGAATTTAGCCATAAACACGGCACACAAAACCCCCGTAGGAACTCCTATTATGATAGCACCCGCCGTGACGTAGATACTTCCTATAATCATCGGTAAAATGCCGTATTTCCCGTTTTCGGGCGCCCACTCCGTACCGAACAGGAACTTGAAAACGCCGATTTCTGCCATTGTCGGCAAGCCGTTTGCAAAAAGGAATATGCAGATTAACAAAACGGCAATTATGGAGACACAGGCGGCACTTAAAAATACCGCCCGCATCGCATTTTCTTTGAATTTACTTGATTTGGTTTTAGTCATATTTTCAAAAACTTTCAAATAGGTCAGTCGCCTATTTCGGTCCAGGAACGAAGCTCACCCATAAATATCTTCTTTACCTGTTCCGAGGTGAGTGCGTCAACGGAGTTTTCGTTGTTTACTATAACCGCAATTCCGTCCGTTGCTATGACCGTTGCGTGAACACCCTTTGCAGTCTCCGAGTCTTTAAGCGCACGGGATGCCATTCCTATATCCGAAGTTCCACTAACCGCGTCGCTGACACCTGTTCCGGAGTCGGAGGTCTGAAGCTCT
The DNA here is from genome assembly GCA_946061315.1 of uncultured Clostridia bacterium. Lineage (GTDB taxonomy): Bacteria > Bacillota > Clostridia > Oscillospirales > CAG-272 > RGIG2000. The sequence continues at coordinate 6,498 of CAMGRB010000052.1, forward strand.
ATCGTTACGTTCGGATTCAATTTTACGTATTCGTCTTTAAGTGCGTCCATCAAGGGAGATACTGAGGTAGAACCCGATACTTTTATTTTTCCGGTAAGGTTTTTCGATACGTAACTCTCCGTGCCCGATAGCGTTATGTAGCCCTTCTTTGCCACAACCGCCTGACCGTTTGACGAGAGAATGAAGTCGATAAAGTCCTCGGCAACCTCGCTTACCGTGTCCTTTGTAACGATGTTAAACGGACGGCTTATTTTGTAAGTACCGTTTTCTATGTTTGCAACCGTTGCCTCGGCGCCGTCTATCTTGACAGCCTTTACATCTTTACTAAGAGATCCGAGAGAAATGTAGCCTATACCGTTTTTATCGCCTGCAACCTGTTGGATCATAACTGCGGTCGAGTTTGACGTGCTTGCTTTTTCCCAGGTGTAGTCAACCTTTTCGCCGGCGCTGTTTTTCTGCTCAATTCCGAAAAGCTCTATAAATGCGCCTCTCGTTCCCGAGCCTTTTTCTCTTGAATAGACGTTTATGTCCGTTGAATTGTTGTTGCCGCATGACACGAGAAGTGTGCAAAACATAAATGCGGCTAAAATGAGTGATAAGATTTTTTTCATTTTTATTTCCTCCTTGAATCTTACTGACACCATTTTATCCCCCCAATGTAAAATCCGTAATCTTTTTTATGTTAACTCTGTGTAAAAACTCAATTCTCTTGACTTTCGGGAGAAAATAGGTTAAAATATAAGTGGAAGAAGGTGTACTCTCATATGATAGAAAAAGGAATAAAAAACAGCGTAAAGATAAAAGTTACAGACAGCGATACCGCAAAGCAGGCAGGCAGCGGAGATCTCGAGGTTTTCGCAACGCCTAAAATGGTAGCTCTTATGGAGGAGGCGTCGTATAAATGTATAGCGCCGTATCTTGAAGAAGGCTCGTCAAGCGTCGGCACCCTAATGAACGTAAAGCATCTGTCCGCCACCCCTGTCGGAATGGAAGTTACGGCAGAGTGTGAGGTAGTCGAGGTTGACGGCAGGAGAGTAGTATTTTCCGTCAGGGCATACGACGAAAAAGGGCTTATCGGAGAGGGAACTCACGAGAGATTTATAGTATATAAGGATAAGTTTGTCGCAAAAACGTACGCTAAACTTGATTGAGAAAGAGCATACCCATACCCTTGTAAGAATTTTTGAAAAAATTATAAAAAAATGTTGACAAGCAAAAAAGGGTATGCTATAATAATCAAGCGTCAAAGCGCATAAGGCGGAATAGCTCAGTTGGCTAGAGCATCCGGTTCATACCCGGCAGGTCATAGGTTCAAGTCCCATTTCCGCCACCAGCGGCCCGTTGGTCAAGAGGCTAAGACACGGCCCTTTCACGGCTGTAACATGGGTTCGATTCCCGTACGGGTCACCACAAACAAAAAGAGGACACACCGTGTCCTCTTTTTGTTTGTGACACCTTATATTGAGTACGGGAATCGAAGGTAGGGGTCGGCGCCCTCGACGACCCAATTGTGAAAAGATAAATATCTTCGTAGGGCAGGGGCTTGCTCCTGCCGCCTTGCTCGTTTCCCGTTATGCTGAAGAGCGACAAGCAACAACTCCTCATTCACCGCTAACACGGTCCCCCTTCTCCCGCAGGAGAAGGCTTTTCGGCGGGAGCAAGCCACCCGCCC
>CAMGRB010000053.1 GCA_946061315.1 uncultured Clostridia bacterium
ATTATTATATGTAGAAATGCTATGGTGCGACACCATTTTTTACATAATTCTCAAGAAAAAATTCATCAAGGAGGTAAAAAGCATGCCAATCGAATGGATATTCGGTATAATCGGCGCGGTTCTCGGTATTGCAATCGGCACCGTTGTCGGTATTCTGATAAGAAAAAACGTTGCGGAAAAGCAGATAGGCTCGGCTGAAGCCCAGGCAAAAAAGTTGCTTGAGGACGCAATCAAAGCCGCAGAAACAAAACGTAAAGAAACGTTGCTTGAAGCGAAGGAAGAAATACTTGCCGCAAAAAACGATTTTGAAGCAGAAGTAAAGGAAAGACGCAGTGAGCTTACACGTCAGGAAATGAGGCTTTCTTCAAAGGAAGAAAATCTCGATAAAAAATCGGACGCGATGGAAAAGAAAGAGGAGGCTCTTGCAAAGAAGATCAAGGAGAACGAAGAACTCGGAGAAAAAATCAAAAACATAAGGGAGGAGCAATTCAAACTTCTTGAAAGGATCTCGGGGTACAGCATTGAGGAGGCGAGAGCGCTTCTTATCAAGAATCTCGAGGACGAGGTAAAATATGAGCAGGCGCAGAAGCTTATAGAGCTTGAAGCGGAGTTCAAGGAGGAAGCCGACAAGAAGGCAAAGAACATAATTTCTCTCGCCATTGCAAAATGCGCGGCGGAGCAGGTTGCAGAAGCTACAATATCCGTAGTAAATCTTCCCAACGACGAAATGAAGGGAAGAATCATAGGACGTGAGGGAAGAAACGTTCGCTCCATTGAAAATCTCACGGGTGTCGAGCTTATAATAGACGACACGCCCGAGGCAATAACCATTTCGGGCTTTGACCCCGTTCGCCGTGAAATTGCGAGAATAGCGATAGAAAAGCTCATATCCGACGGACGCATTCATCCGACGAGAATAGAAGAAACGGTTGAAAAGGCAAGAAAAGAAGTTGAGGCCTCGATAAAGCAGGCGGGCGACAAGGCGGTATTTGAGATAGGAGTACACGGTCTTAATATAGAACTCGTAAAGCTCCTCGGACGTCTTAAATACAGGACCAGCTACGGTCAGAACGTACTTAACCACTCGTTGGAGGTTGCGGAGCTTGCGGGCGTTATGGCTGCCGAGCTCGGTGCCGACGTAACGCTTGCAAAAAGAGCGGGACTTCTCCACGATATAGGAAAAGCTCTTACGGCGGAGGTCGAGGGCTCTCACGTACAGATAGGCGTTGACATTGCAAAGAAATACAAGGAATCAAAAGAGGTTATTCACGCAATAGAGGCTCACCACGGCGACGTTGAGCCGCAGACCATAATAGCCGTTATCGTACAGGCTGCCGACGCAATATCGGCGGCAAGACCCGGCGCACGCAGAGAAAATCTCGAGAACTATATAAAGAGGCTCGAGAAGCTTGAGGAAATAGCAAAGAGCTTTGAAGGAGTTGAAAAGACGTTTGCTATCCAGGCGGGCAGAGAGATACGCATTATGGTAAAGCCCGAGCAGATAAACGACGAAAAGATGGCGCTTGTTGCTCGCGATATTGTAAAGAAAATAGAGTCCGAGCTTGAGTACCCGGGACAGATAAAGGTAAATCTCATAAGAGAGAGCCGCTTCGTAGATTACGCAAAATAAGCATTCTTAAATTTGGCTTGCACAGACGGAAATTTGTGCAAGCCTTTTTATACCATTCTTTTTTGACTTCTCTTTTCATATAATAAGGAGGAAAGAGAGGAATTGAAATGAAGAAAGCGTTTTTGTGTATCGCCGTGCTTTGCACACTTATTTTCGGCATCTCCTGCTCGCAAGGGAAAAGATACGGCATTCTTGAATATCAGAAAAACGATATAACGGCAGAGTGCACCGTAAACGGCAAATACGACGTAACAATAGTTTGCAAGGAGGGCTTTTGCTCCCTTGCCGTGTGCTCCCCTGCGGAGCTTTGCGGCGTCAGCTTCGAGTATAACGGCAACGAATGCTACGCCATATCGGGCGATATAAAAATACCGTTTGAAAAGGAAAAGCTCGGCGGTATATTTGCGCTTATGGGAATATTTGACCTTGACGAGCAATGCGTAAAAACGGTAAAGAGCGAAAACGGCGGCGGCACCGTTTCTTTTGAAAGTCCACTCGGCACTTACATTATGACCTTTGACGGAGGCGGTATGCCGAAAAGAGCCGTGATAGAAAGCCCCGACTATAAATACGACGTCACAATAAACACGCTCGTTCTCGAAAAGCGCAAATAGTAACTCTTTTACGAAAAGAAAAACGGCGGAAAGGTCCGCCGTGTAAAACAAAATATTATAAGTCTGCTTTATCAAAATTAAGGGCTGTTGCAAAAGTTGCAACAGCCCTGTTTTATTGAATTATTTTACGATTACGTAAATCGGATTTTCGGATACGTTTACCGTAACGGTTTTGTCGGTTACTTCAAGTTCGGACTTTTTACCGGATGTCTGACCGTAAGCGTTTTCGACAAGCGTTGCGCCGTCGGCGTCTATATTGAGTTCAAAGTTTTCGACCTTGGTACCGTCGGAGGTAGGACACCAGAGCGCATACGCTCTGTTACCGTTATCGTCCTGATACTCGTATATCCATACATCACAGTTGCCGGAATCTATTTCCTTTACAAACCTGTAATCGCCAAGTGTGCTCTTAAGAGTATATACGTAGAAGAACGAATCCTTCTTGTTGCCATCTATGTCTATAAGTCCGCAAGTTCCGTACTTTCCGGTGCTTGTCGTTTCGCGGACCGTGTCAAGACACATATACATCATTGCCTTGTCGACTCCTACTGCGGAAAGGACAAGATATGCTCTTACGAGCCACATTGCCTGTACCTGACGTCCCGTGTACTCGCCGTACGCATGGGCTGCGGTGGGCGCTACGTAGCTCTGTGCGGTATCCCAACCGAACTCGGAGAGCCATACCTCTTTTTCGGGATAATATTTATCTCTGAAGTTGATAAGCTTCGACATAGCGTCGGCAAGACCGAACTCCTCGGGAGATACACCTACCGTTATGTTCTGTCCGTTCATAGAGAACGTCCTCGGGAAGTAACAGTGAACGTTGAATGCGTCCATAGCGACGGAGCCGTCGGAACGGTTTGCTTTCATCCAATAAGCCATCGTTCCTACCATAACGTTCTGTATTCCCGCAGTTCCTGCCATCGCAAGCTTGATGTTGGGGTCTGCGTTCTTTCCGCCGAAGAAATAGCGGCTCTCGTTGAAGTTCTTTGTACCGATAGTGCTTACGTGGCCGTCATAAGCAGCGGAGGTAAGTGCCGCCATCTGATATGCATTATATCCGCTCGCATCCTCTCCGTTAGGCTCGTTACCAAGCTCTATCCACGTTATATAATTCTGTCCGACTTTTGTAGTTCCGTTCACGCAGGAGTTTATCATTGACTCGAGCGCAGAAGACGCGTTGCTTCCGTAACGGGCAGCATAGTTGAATGCAAGGAATGCGTATCCGAGATAGGTTTCGGGAGATAATTTTTCCTCGTACGACGCAAGATCGGATTTAAGCTTACCCGTTGACGAATCATAAACGTGAGCGACCTCGTCGCCGGATCCGGCTCTCCATTGCAAGCAAGGAATTACGTTTAAGTTCATTACGTCGGGGTCAGACCAGATCATATAGAAATCGTCCGCTATTCCGTGCGGGGTCTGGAAGTTGACGGCGTTCTTCGGGAAGCTCTGGTATGAGTAGCTCCATCCTACGTTGTGGTACTCACGGATAACGCCTGCCGGCAAAAGCTGAGAATTAGAGCTGTTGACAAGCGCGTTCATACCAATCATCTCGCCCATGGTGGGAAGCTCACGTACCTCGGTGGCAACTCTCGTATCTCCCTCGCCCGTTGCATATCCGTAAACGAGGACCTCGGTCGGTATCTCGCCGTTCTTGTATTCAAGAAGAATGTACTGTACTTCTTTGCCTATTTCTATTTTGTTCCACGACATAGGCTTCGTATCCGTCACGGTTACGGAAGACGTGGTCCACTCCTCCGGCTTGTCATAGCTTACCGTGGTATCGGACGTCCTTACCGTTATCGGATAAGCGCTCTGTCTGTAGTAAACGTATATACACTCAACGTAGGTCATATACTCAAGGTCTATTACAGGCTTAAAGACAATATTTGCGTGGTCTTCTTTCTCGTTGTAAACGGTGTCCTGTATGACGCTGTCATTGTAGGTTATCGAATATCCCGAGGAGGGTATAAGTCCCTTACCGTGAAGCGGGTCGGCAACGCTTTGCTCATCGAAAAGCTTCGACGCAAAATCTCTGTTGACCTGACCTGCGTAGACGGTATTGACCTCACCGTATTTTATCGGTATTACATCAAGTCCTCCGGCTCTCACGCACTCAACGCCGGAGCTTGCCTTACCCGAGGTTGCTTTTACGGCTATGTAGTACTTATGCTCTGCATCCGCCGTGATTCCCTTTACGGTTATTCTGGCATATCCGTCACCCGATACTGCTGTCGCATCGGCTTTGGTCGCATCGTCGAAATTATCTTCGGTTATCTCGGAATCCGAATATCTTACGTCAAATTCAAGATTTTCTCCTATCGTGTTTACCTTGACGACAACGGAGCTTGAAGAAATTTTGTTTATGCGGAGCCATCTTAACGAAGGAGCGGATTTTGCATCTGAAACGATGGGCTTTATCGGGTCGTCGGGTTTATCGCCGCTTCCCGTATCCGTTCCGGTGTCCTTGTTACCGGTATCTTTATTACCGGTGTCGGTTCCCGTATTGTTGCCGCCGCTCGTATCGTTTCCCGAGGTTTCGTCCGTATCGGTCCCTCCGGGAGTAACGGTGCAAGAGCACGACGTAATGATCGGTAAAAGCAGTAAAATCATCATGATAACGGCAATTACCGGCAGTAATTTTCTTTTCATTTCATTTCCTCCGAAATTTTTATGCTGCTTATATGATACACCATATCCTTAAAGATTTCAATAGTTTTGTTGAAAGTTTACAAATATTTTTTTATTAAAGGGCATTTATTGATACTGTTATCATATTTTTGCCATTTTTTCGACTTTTTTCGTATCTTTTCCGCGCTGTAAAATCTGCGTTTTGCGTTGAATTTTTGTCTGTTATTCCCCCGTGTTCTGTGGCGTGCCTTCGTTTTGTGCTCCGTTGCCGACTTCGTTTTGCGTTTCGCCCGTGGGACTTTGCGCATTATTGACACTCTCGGGGGGATTTTCCGTTACCGCCTCGGGAATCGGTGGAGAATAAAGATATTCAAAGCAATCGAATAAGAATGAAGTATCGTATCTTACGCCCATTATGTGTATCAGCCTGAAAGATGCGTAATTGTAGCTTGACAGCGGCCTGTCAAGAGCGTCGTTTGAGTTTGCGCAAATATAGATTTCACCGTTTTCTATCTTGCTGATTATAAGGGTATGATAAAACACTCCGTCAGAATTTTGGAGCTGTATAACGTCGCCTATCATCGCCTCCTCGACAGCGGCGTCCCTGCCGTAAGGACCGACGCCCTCGTTATAGATCATAAAATTGTAAAAATAGTCTACCCCCGTCCACGAAGCCGAACGTCTGTTTGTGGAAAGATAATACCAGCCGTACACAGGCGTAAAATTCATTACGCAACTGCCCGCCAAAACGCATTGAGATACAAAATTGGTACAATTTCCGCCTATGCCCGCAAACGAATAAAACAGAGGATTTCTTACAAGAGCGTATTTCCTTGCGTACATCACAGCCCTTTCCCTTATGTATTCCTTTTCAAGTATCATAAAATCACCTCACAGTCAATATATCTTATGTGAAAGGCGGAATTATGTGCCTGTCCTCGCCTTGGGAGGTGTGATGTTTTTTAGCTCTTTTTCGGGAATTTTCGATACTCCTTGGGGTGTTTTTGCACTTTTGCTCTCCCTCGGAGTCATTTTTGTAAACGGCTTTACCGATGCGCCAAACGCCATAGCGTCGTCCGTCTGTTCGGGTGCCATTTCAATGAAAAGCGCATGTCTTATTTCCGCCGTGTGCAATTTCGGGGGTGTTTTTCTTATTTCCGTTGTAAACTCCTCGGTAGCAGAATGCGTTTTTTCCCTTGCCGGATTTGACGGTACATTCGGAATCTGTGCGTTTTGCGCCTCTTTTGCCTCGATAATCATTTTCGGTGTTGTAGCTTGGTATTTCGGTATGCCATCAAGTGAGAGCCACGCAATGATAGCCTCTTTGGCGGGTGCTTCCTTGGCTCTGCACGGCTCGTTTTCCACGGGCGATAAATTCCTTGAAATTATCGTTTTTACGATACTCTCCTCGGTTTTTGCCTTTGCTCTTACCTTCTTTTCATCAAAACTTTTCAAAAAAGATAAGCTACCGTACAGAAAGCTTCAGGTTTTGTCCTGTGTTATGACCTCGTTTATGCACGGGGCGCAGGACGGGCAGAAATTTATAGGGGTAATGCTGTTTCTTATAAATTTCGGCGGGGAGAGTGTCGGTTTTTCCGTCCCCGTATCGCTTATTCTCACGGTTTCGGCGGTAATGGCTATCGGCACCTCGCTCGGCGGAGGAAGAATAATAAAATCCCTCGGAGAAAATACGGTAAAGCTCGATTTCAGACGAGGGTTTGTTTCAGATATATGCGCCTCTGTGTCTTTGTTTCTCTCCTCTCTGCTCGGCTTCCCCGTCAGCACAAGCAATATAAAAGCCTGCTCCGTAATAGGCGCAGGCATCTCCGACGGTGAAAAAGTAAACAAAAAGACCGCCGTGTCTGTTCTGGCGGTCTCCGTTATAACTTTTCCCGTGTGTTTTATGCTCGGGTACTTGCTTACGCTTTTGTTCGTTTCGATATACTGAAAAAACGACACTTGAAGGGCATTTTTTAATATTTTCTGCCATTTTGAACGTTTTTAGCCGTGCGCGCCGTCGCTTATAACTGTATCTCGGTCAAAGGGATTTCATATCGAACAAATTGAAAATTTCATCGCTCGGCAAGGACTTAAAAGTCATCTCTTTTTTGCTTGTCGGGTGCGTAAAGGTGATTTTGTAGGAGTGAAGTGCTATTTTGCCGTTATCCTTGGCTCCGTATTTTCCGTCGGCATAAAGCGGATGCGAGGCGTTTGCAAACTGCGCCCTTATCTGATGCGTTCTGCCCGTAAAAAGCTTTACCCTTACAAGAGAAAGCGATTTTTCAAGATTGGTTTCAAGCGTCCAAAACGCAAGCTTTGCCTCTTTTACCCCTGCACGTGTCGAATTTACGACAAAGGTCTTGTTCTTTACTCTGTCGTGCCACAAAAGATCAGTCATCTCTCCCGTCAGCTCGGTAGCTCCGTGAACGACGCAAAGATATTCCTTTTCAAACCGTTTATCAGGCGAATTATCAGAGAAAAATGCGGCAGAGTGTCTGTTTTTTGCATAAATCATAACGCCGTCTGTCGTTACATCGAGCCTGTGTATCGGGTATATTTCGCATTTACAAAGATCGCTTAAAATATCAACCATATTTTCGCCGCCGCTTGACTGTGACGACACTCCATACGGCTTTTCGCAAACGATAATATCCTCGTCCTCGTAATATACCTGCATTTTCTCTCCTCCTTTCTTACCTTTTCACTTTTCTCCGGCGGGAGCAAGGAATACTTTTCGTTACGTACTCCTCATCCACCGCTAACGCGGTCCCCCTTCTCCCGCAGGAGAAGGCTTTTCGGCGGGAGCAAGCCACCCGCCCTACCATATCGGCTAAATTTGCGTGCGCAAGCTAAATTGAGCAAAGCTCAGCTAAATTCCTGACGGAGCTAAATCGGCTACGCCGGCTGAAAGAGCAAATTTAATTTAGCTTTATGAAATAAAATTTAGCTATGGAGCAAAGCGGAATAATTTTGTAGGGACCGGCGTCCCCGACGATCTGAAAAAATAATTGTAGGGGTCGACGTCCCCGACGACCCGTTTGCAATCAAACCCTATCCGTAGGGGACGGTCCCCGCCGTCCCGCTTTTTACATGAACGGTAAAACAAAACGGCGGGAGAAATGCAGTGAAGGCTCCCTCCGGGAGGGGGCTCCTGCGTA
>CAMGRB010000054.1 GCA_946061315.1 uncultured Clostridia bacterium
GGTTCAACATTTGAAATACAGGGTTTTAAGAGAGGTTGCCCGCCTTGCGTGGACGGGAAATCTCGAACGCAATGCGCTCGATATTCCGAATATGATAGTCCCCGGCAGAGTGCCGACGATGAGGTGCTGCGTATATAAGGAGAGGGCTATTCTTGCCGAGAGGGTAAAGCTCGCCATGGGTGGCGACAAGTCAAACCCCAACGTTATCGAGGTTGTAGATATAGCGTGCGACGAGTGCCCGATGGGCGGATACGAGGTAAGCGGTGCGTGCCGTGGCTGTCTTGCACACAGGTGTGAGGACGCCTGCCGCTTCGGCGCAATATCTTTTGACGAAAACCACGTGGCTCATATAGACAAAACGAAGTGCGTCGAGTGCGGTGCCTGCTCCAAGGTGTGCCCGTACAGCGCAATAACAAATAACAAGCGCCCGTGCGAAAACGCCTGCAAGGTAAAAGCAATTTCTATGGGCGAGATGAAGGAAGCAAAAATAGACAACTCCAAATGCATAGCCTGCGGAAGCTGCGTTTATCAATGCCCGTGGGGAGCGATAACCGAAAAATCGTTTATCCTCGACGTAATAAGGTTTATAAAAGGGAGCAACGAGAACAAAAATTATCACGTATATGCGGTAATAGCACCGTCTATCGCCACGCAGTTTACTTACGCAAAGCTCGGGCAGGTCATATCGGGTATAAAGGCTCTCGGATTTTATAAGATCGTCGAGGCGGCGCTCGGCGCGGATATGGTGGCAAGCAAAGAATCGGCGGAGCTTGCCGAAAAGGGCTTCCTTATGAGCTCCTGTTGCCCCGGCTTCGTTTCCTACATAGAAAATCAGTTCCCTACTCTTGCAAATAACGTTTCCTCCTCGCTCTCTCCCATGTCAACCGTTGCAAAGAAGATAAAAGATGGTGACGAGAGTGCAAAGGTCGTGTTTATAGGTCCGTGTACCGCCAAAAAAATGGAGTTTCAGAAAGAAGAAGTACGTAAATACGTCGATAGCGTAATAACCTTTGAGGAGCTTCAGGCACTTTTCGACAGTTGCGACCTCGATATAGAATCAATGGAGGAGTCCTCAACCGACGGCGCTTCCTACTACGGCAGAATATTCGCGCGTTGCGGCGGACTTGCCGAGGCGGTAAAGCAGGGGCTTACCGAAAACGGATGCGATTTTGAGCTTAAAGCGGTTTCCTGCGACGGAATAGAGCAGTGCCGCACGTCGCTTGCAAAAGCAAGGGCAGGCAAGCTTGACGCCAACTTTATTGAGGGAATGGCTTGCGTCGGCGGTTGTATCGGCGGCTCGGGTTGCCTTACTCACGGCATAGACAAAAGCAGATACGAAATAGACAAGTACGGCAAAGCCGGCAAGGAGAGTATCGCCGCTTCGTTAAGCGCGATAAAAGACGAGCTTTGAACCACGCTTAAAAACTGATTTTTGCAAACAAAAGGCATTTTTACCTTGCTCCTGTCATTCTCGAACGGAGCGAATGACGATTTTCAAAAACGGTAGGGCTTCAAACAGCGGAGTGAAGAATCCGGAGCAAGTAAATAAATGTAAATTCCCGCCGGATTCTTCGCTATCGCTCAAGAATGACGGGCGGGGATGAAAGTTACGCACACGTATTGGCGATTGGCAAGTGGTTCAATATCGTCAAAACGAAAAATCAATAAAATGCGGGCTGTTGCAAAACAAATTGCAACAGCCCGTTTTGTGAGTAAATGAATTTATTTAATTTTCTTCAACTTTTGCTTCCGTGTCCTGTGCGGGCTTTTCCTCGGCACTTTCTGCGGGTTTTTCCTCGGTTTTCTCTTCGGGCTTTGCCTCAACCTCTTTTACGGCTTTTTCTTCGGTGTTCTTCTTTGAATTTTCTTTTTTGTCCTTCATATTCTTAACGAATTCTCTTAATTGGGTTTCTGCCAACAGACATACTATGAAGAATGCGTAAGTAAGAATTTTTACTATTCCTACGATGTTTGTAAGAATCGAGATGATTCTATACACTACCGAGCCGTAGTAGCCGCTGAACATACCTCCGAAAAGGTTAAACAGCGAGAAAAACGCAGATACTCCCGTAAATATGAGCGTTACGATAAACGTCAATTTAGCGGTCTTTTTAAGCTCCTCGTCATCTGACTTTACGATAACGTAGCCGCCTGCCAATGCAAACGCTATAAAACTGATGTAACCGCAAGCCCAGATGAGCACTTTTTTCCATTTAGTTGTCCAAAGTTCTTTCATACAATTAACTCTCCTTGTTAAAATTTATAGACGCTATACACAGTATATCATCGCAATACAGAAAAGTCAACATTTTTTTGATTTTTACATTAGATATTACTACGGCTTTGACGTTAGCGCACAAATACCGCTATTTATGTGTCAAATTCTAAATAATACATTGTTTTGGTATCTGAATCGTACATTGCTATCGAAAAATTAAATGAATGACGCTTAAAAAGATTGCTGTCATCCGAAGCGTCGCCACTCTCCTTGGAAACGTTACTGTTTCTATCTATAAATTTATAATATCCGTTTTCAATTTTGGGAAAATTTCCGATTTTGTAAAGTTCATATGAGTAAGTCGTTCCGTCCTTTGTGCCGCCATACATGATAAGTTCGAGATTTTCGCTCAAGGGGAGTGCCTTCCAATCGGAAATTATTTCATCAACCTTCTCTTGATTTTTTGAACAATCTAAAATCAAGTAATAATCTCCGTCACCTACAAAGCCGCCGTGACTGTCTTTTTCTTCTGTAATCTCAAAATCTTCTTTAACAAAGCCAAAAGAGTCGTCTACTTGATTAGACTTGGAGCCGCTGCATCCGAACAAGCAAACCGCACATATCGCAGTTGCGATTATTAACACTATTCGCTTCATAAAAATCCCCTTATTTGGTTAAAGATACAAGCATTATATCACATTTTATCAAATATGTCAATAGAGCACGAAAACACCCCGACCCATAGGTATAGGTGCAAGATAGTTGAGTTGTAAAATGAGAAGGCGCGCCTGGGGGGACTGAAATGAGGTAATAGGGAAAAGGTAATAGTGAAGAAGTGCAATTTTGATAGTCACTCGCATTTCGTTGAAATGCTCATCGAATCCCACCCGAATGACGCACAAAAATACCCCGACTCATAGAAGCGGGTGCAAATGAGAAGGCGCGCCTAGGGGGACTGCTTGTTCCCCTAAAAACGCTTCACTTCATTGCGCGTTTTTTCGGGGACCCCACGCAGTATATCGAATCCCACCCGAATGACGCACAAAAATACCCCGACTCACGTTGTGTGAGTCGGGGTATTTTGGCGCAAGCGGAGTAAAAGAGTTTGAACATAGAGGGGTAGAGGAGGCAGTCTTTTTAGGGACCGCCTCTTTTATTTGTGAAATGGTTTCCGACGTAGCGTTATATCCTGTATAAACGTCTGTAAAGTTATATGTAATTGTTACACTTTCGTTATCGAGAACTATTTCCCGTATAAATGCTCTTACTATAAATTTTCTTACATTTATATCCTGCGTATCTCCGGAGATGATAGAGTTGAGATAACTTTCTATCTTATCGGCGTCAAGATATGCGTAATTGTGCTTTTTCTCTTGCTCAATATCAAAATCAAGACTTGCTACCTGTGCCTCAAGCTCTTTAAGACGGGTCTTGGTTTGCTCGGTTATGATACCTTGTTCGATAGCCGTCACTAAATTTTTAGATGCTTTCAAAGCACTCTGACGCTTCGCCTCAAGGCTTTTGATTTTCGTATTGTTTTCACTTTCTTCCTCGTGAATTTTGCAAAGCGTTTCCGCTATATGACGAACAATTCTTTTGTCGGAAAGCAATTCACAAGTGGCATGAATAACGGTATCTTCAAGCCATTGTTTTTTAACCGATTTTAATTTGCACGGATGATGTCTGCGCCTTCTTGATAAGCAGGAATAATAGTAATATGTCTCTCCGGATTTGCTTGTTCCGCTTTCGCCGACCATATGATGATGGCAGTCTCCGCAGTACAGTTTTCCTGATAGTATAAAATTAAAAACGTCCTTCTTTCTGGCGGGGGAGTGTCTGTTTTCCTCGTGAATGTCCTGAACTTTTTGCCATATTGAATCGCTTACTATTTTAGGATAGATATTATCATAAACTGTGTCGCCGTGCTTTATTTTCCCGTTGTATTTGGTGTTAAGGAGCATTTTGTAAATCATCTTTTGAGTGAAATATTTCCCCTTTTTAGCTCTTATTCCTCGAGCTTTTAATTCTTTTACCAAGGAAGCAGCCGTATATCCCCGTGAGAACTTTGTGAATATCTCTTTGACAATTTCTGCTTCTTCGGGATTGATAACATTCTTTTTGTTTACGACTTCGTAACCGTATATTACGGGACCGCCCGTGTATAGTCCTTTACGGTAACTTTCGTTAAGACCTCGGTGCACCTTTTGAGAAAGCTCGGCTGAGAAGTATTGGTTCATACCCTCAAGCAAACTTTCAAGGATAATACCTTCCGGTGTGTCCGGGATATTCTCCATTGCAGACAATAACTTAATGCCGTTTTCTTTCAATGTGTGTTTGTGCATTGTTGCTTCATACTTGTTGCGTGAAAAACGGTCTAACTTATATACAAGAACATAGTCCCACTGACGCTTGTTGCTGTCTTTCATCATTCGTCTGAAATCCGGACGCATGTCGTTAGTACCCGTCATTGCTCTGTCTATATAGGTGTCAACTATCAGGATATCATTGTTTTTGGCAAAATCCTGACATACTCTGAGTTGACCCTCTATAGATTGTTCGGTTTGTGAATCGCTTGAATAGCGTGCATAGATAACTGCTGTTTTCATTTAATTTTCCTTCTTTCTTTAATTTTTTCTGTCTTTCGACGAGAAGGGACTAAAACGGAGCAGACGCAGATGTCAACGGAAAAAGGACAAAATTATTGCGTTATACTTTTTTCATTATCTGTTTTGAGCGACAATTTTTCCCCTTGACAGATGTGGCTGCTTCGTTTATACCCGCAGATCGAAAGACAGAATGTTTTTTAATTGTTTTCCTTTCCTTTCTGATTACTGTCTATTTCAAGAATAATATCGAGCAGAGAAAGATACAGTACTCTTGCCTCGTCCGGCGGCAAACTTTCAAAGCTCGGTTTCCCAACGGTAATAATCTTATAGTTATTTTCCTGTATCATTGATTCTTCTTTACCTCCTTTCTTTTCAATCAACTGATACAGCCGAAGAGGATAAAACTAAAAACTTACTGTAACCTTATTCTAAAATCCAAACATTTCAGTTTTTGATATGTTTGAAAAAATTTTTTCGAAAAAATTTTCGGATAAAAAAAGAACTCCCCTTTCGGAGAGATTAAAAACTGCAAAACTGCCAATAAAGCAAGCAAAAAGTGGGTTGGCGCAAGCGGCTTAGCGCGCCCCCACTTTGTTGCTTTTGCATTTTGCTTTGCGGATTTTCTTTTTCGATTTTTCAAGAAATCTTTTTAGTCGGTTTTTGGGGCGTGTGCTTGTCAACCGAGCGAAGCGAGGTTCTCGTATCAAAGACAAGCACACGCCCCATTACCGCAGTGGAAACATACGGGTACTTTTTGGGTAGTATGTGGGTTAAAATTTATATAAAAAAGCACAAATTTGACTTGTCACATTTTCAAGACATTTGAAACTTTACAGCTGTTTTTTATTATGTTATAATAAATTAACCGTGTAGTTCATACTATTTCAGCGGTAAATCTTTTTGTCATATTAAATACTTGAATAAATTGTTAACTTATGTTAAAATAAAATGAAAGTGCATTTTACGGAGGCGTAAGAAATATGGAACTTATCGATAATAAATCAAAGCTATTGGGTGATGATTTACAAAGAGAGATTAAGCAGGGTGCGAAACTTAAAATTGTGGCATCCTATTTTTCCATATACGCTTTTGAGGCATTAAAAGAAGAATTATCAAACATTGAGGAGCTTCAATTTATTTTTCCCTCTCCGACCTTTGTAAATCAAGGAATCAAGGACAATATAAAGAAGGAAGCAAGGGAATATTACATACCGAAGCATATGAGGGAAAATTCCCTTTACGGTACTGAATTTGAGATAAGACTGCGTAATCAACTCACTCAAAAGGTCATAGCCCGTGAATGCGCAGAATGGATACGCCGAAGGGTTGTATTTAAGTCAAATGTCACAAATAGCGAGATTCAAAATTTTATATATCTTGAAAACGGAGAAAAAAAGATCATATATACTCCCATTAAGGGCTTTACCTCTGTAGATTTAGGTTATGAAAAGAGCAATATGTTGCTTCAAGGCATTGTCAAAGACGATAACGACACATACGCAAAGTTTTTCTTTAACCAATTTAAGAATGTATGGGATGACGACAGCAAACTTGAAGATGTAACACAAGCTATAGTTGACTATATTTCGTCGGCTTATGAGGATAACTCACCGGAGTTTATATATTTTGTTACGCTTTATAATATCTTCAGCGAATTCCTTGACGATATAATGTCAGAGGACTATATGCCGAACGAAGGGACAGGCTATAAAAACTCTGTAATCTGGAATAAGCTATATAATTTTCAGCGTGATGGAGCAATCGGTGTAATTCAAAAACTTGAAAAGTATAACGGTTGTATTCTTGCTGATTCTGTCGGACTTGGAAAGACTTTTACTGCCCTTGCGGTTATGAAGTATTATGCTTCCAGAAACAAAAATATCCTTGTACTTACGCCTAAAAAACTTGCAAACAACTGGAATAAGTACAGAGATAATGTAAAAACCAATTTGTTCTATCAGGACAGAATACATTTTGATGTGCTTTATCATACCGATTTAGGCAGAAAGAGGGGTTTTTCAAACGGACACGATTTGAAAAATTTTAACTGGGATAACTATGACTTGGTTGTAATAGACGAGTCACATAATTTCCGCAATGATAAAAGTTTCAGAGATAGAGAAACAAGATATCAATTCTTGCTTGAAAAGGTATTAAAGAGCGGCGTCAGAACAAAGGTTTTGATGCTTTCTGCAACACCTGTAAACAATAGATTTTCAGACCTTAAAAATCAGCTTCAGCTTGCTTATGGGGATAATTATGCGGAATTTAACGAAAGACTTGAAACAACAAAGTCTGTAGATGTTATTCTTGCTAATGCTCAAAGGGTGTTTAATGAATGGACTAAACTTCCGAAAGAGGAACGCAAAGCAGCCGATTTAATGTCTAAACTTGATATTGACTTTTCAATCTTGCTTGATAATGTAACAATAGCGAGAAGCAGAAAACATATTACGAAGTATTATGATATATCGGAAATAGGCAAATTCCCGACGAGGCTAAAGCCGATTTCATATTATTGCGATATTGGCAAAAAGGAAGATGTTCTTGCATACAATGATATTTTCAATACGCTTATGGGTCTTAGTATGGGCGTTTACGCACCTATGGATTATGTTCAGGCAAGTAAAATATCAAAGTATGAAGAAATGTATGATACAAAGATAGGCAAATCAACCCTGAAGCAGTCTAACCGTGAAAGGGCATTACAACGCTTAATGACGATAAATATGCTCAAGCGGCTTGAGTCTTGCGTTGACTCTTTCAGAATTACCGTCCGCAAGGTAATGGAAGTTAACCAAAGGACACTTGATTCCATACTTGAATATGAGGAAAATAAATCGGCAATTTCGATGGAATTCAGTCAGATTTCAGAGGATGATTTTGATGATGACGACTTTGACTTGACAAACGATAGCACGCTCGGCAAGGTAAAGATAGATTTTGCCGATATGGATTTGCTCTCTTGGAAAAGAGATTTGCAGAAAGATATCAATACGCTTGGAATGCTCTATGATATAATGTCGTTTGTAACTCCGGATAAAGATTTGAAGTTACAAAAGTTAATTGAAGTAATTGAGCATAAAATAGAGAACCCGATAAACGCAGGAAACAGGAAAGTACTTGTATTCTCGGCATTTGCGGACACAACAAATTATCTTTATGAGCATCTTGCCGAAAGGAT
>CAMGRB010000055.1 GCA_946061315.1 uncultured Clostridia bacterium
TCATGTATTGCTTTTTTCAAGGATGATTCGTCTTGCTCTTAATGTAAACGGACCTAAGCCAAATGTACCATCCGCTTTTTTATATACGGATCCATTTCTGCGTTTTGTGTCGCGAAATTGCGGATCGCTACGCATTTTCAGCAACTCGTTTCTGAAATTTCGAAGAGGAATAAGTTCCGTAGCGCCGCCGTCAATGAACCTTTGAAGAGACTTGTCCTCAGTAACCATCGTACAGCACCAACAACCAAATCGTGAGTTGCCTGTTACAGGGATTTTTTCTTTATCAATTTGCCCAAGCACACTCTGTTCTTCGCCCATATTTTCACCTTGATAGAGGTTGAACAGATACTTCATATCCGTGCCCCATGGGCTTCGGCAATCATCTCGAAGCAGATATTCCCATACCAGTGCATTTGGCACTTCAGTGATGGGGTTATACACATAGGCATGAGGAATATCATTATGCATATTCAAGAGTTTTCCCTCAATCTCACGCGCCGTAATCGTCTTTTGTCTGGTCAGACTTTCACCCTTGCGTACGCCAAGTAGTATTACAATTTCTCCGCTTTCCTGAATACGGTCGTTTACGTATTTATTCATAGGAGCAATTTTCAGACGGTCTGTACACCATCTGAATCCAGGAGGCTCCGGAGTGGGATATCCTAAGCCGATAATTCTGCTCCAGAAAGTTTGATCCGGCTCTGGGTAGATAATGGTAGCTTCAATCTGGAGTCTATCGCGTTGCGCCGCCTTATTGATACTCTCCGATGACGAATGCATGTATCGCTTTACGATGGGATTCTCCACCATTGTGTCGGAAGTGATTACATATATTTTTTTGTGCATAATTGATCCAGCATTTTTGAGTCTTTTCATTGCTTCATAAACTAAGCTAACCAAAAGTGTCGAATCTTTGCCACCGCTATATCCAATAAGCCACGGGCGATCGTCATGTTTATACACGATCATAATCTCGCGGATTATATCTTCAAATACTTGAAACTCTTCCTGATTTGGCATGTTGTTTTACCCCAATAATATCTTTTCTTTTTTCAATTCATCATCTGCTATCGATAATCCGAGTAATCTTTTAATCTCAATATAAGTTAAAAAGATGCCTTGCTCGTTTCGATTGATTTTTCCGTTCGGTTTGATAGCCCGGTTCATCCAACTGCTTTCATTATTTCTCAGCCAATCGATGCTTCGTAATCCTTTCAAGGATTCCTTATAATCAACCGATGGATTCTCACAATAATATTCACATAGCCTTCCGAATGCCAAGATGATCAAACCTTGTGTAGTAATATAATCTTCCCGAAGACTTTTTTTGCTGAGCTCACCTGTGTCCATTTCGTTCCATTCGCGCATGTTGGAAACGACATTTGACCAGAATTCTTTGATATATTGCTCAGCCTTTTCCGATACACCAATGATTTTGATTATCCGCTTGTGCGCCGTATAGAATGTGTTAAGAGTGAACAGGTTGGAAGAAAATTTGCTCAAATTGTCTTTTTCTTTGTCTGTATATTTGCGAAGGAACTTAATATCGTTGACAACGTTTTTTGTAATAACAGCAATTTGGTCTTTGGATTCATAAAGCGTATTCAAAGACTTGGAGGTTGTAACGGCGTGCTTGTTCAAGTCAGTAAACATCTGTTGGCTTCTCTGAAGGCCTTTGTCTTTATACATAACAATGGAGATCGTTTCGTCCTTCAACGATGCATCTTCGATCAGCGCCGCTTCAATCGCCGCTTTTCGGTGCTGACCATCATTGATCAAGAATGTTGCTTCCATATCAATTTCCAGCACGCCGATTTTTCCATCAGGTTGATACGGTTTGAATTCGATTTCTCCATCAATAGATGCTGCAAGTGCAGAGAAGACATACGAATCACGGTTGTTCAGAATATAATCCCGTATCTCCGGTATTCTCGCTTCATTTAACTTGCGCTGTGCGCGATACTCCGGGGCAACATCAGAATTGTCCGTATTGAATATTTTACTAAGCAGTCCGAGCGGGACCATGCAGGTATAGAACTCATTTCCTGCCTGATTTCCTTTGACTGCCGGAAATTGATATCGTAACATATATGCCTCCATCGATATTATACTTGCGTATATATGTAAGTATATCATATCGTGGTGGTTTTGTCAAGCCGATTTCGTTAAATAAACCAATTTTTCACCACAAAAATCAATATTTCGAGCTTAAACATTTCCTTTGGTTACTGTGTCCTAATTTTATTTTTCAAAACTTAAACTGACGGTTAATCTCTTCGCCTACAGTTTATTGTCATTTGGGCTATTTCGGGTTATAATACCCCAAAGAATCATTTTTTGTGTAAAAAGGAGAACCAAATGAGAAAACTTGCAAGTATCAAAACCGTCTCGGGCATTGTTCCGATCGAAGGACGGGACCGTATCGTTCTCGCCTTGATCGACGGCTGGAGCGTTATCGTAAAGAAAGACGAATTTGAAATCGGCGATAAATGCGTTTACATAGAAATTGACTCCGTTCTTCCGGAAAAGCCGGAGTTTGAGTTTCTGCGAAACAAGAACTTCCGCATCAAGACGATGAAAATGGCAGGAGTGATTTCGCAGGGCATCTGTTTTCCTCTCGGCATTCTTCCG
The DNA here is from genome assembly GCA_946061315.1 of uncultured Clostridia bacterium. Classification (GTDB taxonomy): domain Bacteria; phylum Bacillota; class Clostridia; order Oscillospirales; family CAG-272; genus RGIG2000. The sequence goes on from CAMGRB010000055.1 coordinate 2,632, forward strand.
CCGAGGAAGGATGGCTACGCTGTCGATGAAGACGTGACCGACCTCATCGGAGTCCGCCAATACGAAGGATCAATGGATATCGAATCCAAGACCACACCCCGTAGCAAGAAAAAGTATCCGAGTTTTCTGTTGCGTTTTTCCTGGTTCAGGAAACTCGTGCTGCCGAAGACAAAGCCCGACGGATTTCCGGCATTTATCAGCAAAACCGATGAAATCCGGATTCAGAATATACCGTTCATATTGGAAGACAAACGCGAGTGGATCGCGACCGAAAAAGTGGACGGTCAAAGCGGATCTTTCTGCCTGGTACGCCGCAAATCCTTCTTTCCCTTCTGCAAGGGGCGCTTCGAGTATATCGTTTGTTCGCGCAATCTGCGAATTTGGGAAAAGGACAATTCTCCCTATTGGTTTGTTTCCGACAAATACAATATAGAAGCCGTTCTGAAAAACCTGATCGGCGATAATCCGTGGGTCGCCATTCAGGGAGAGTGTATCGCACCTAAGGTTCAGGGAAACAAATACCGTGTGACCGAGCCAGACCTGTATGTTTTCAATTTGATCTACCCGTCCGGGCGAATGGATTCGCTTTCTGCCAAAGACCTTTGTAACCGAAACGGTTTGAAATTCGTTCCGATCGTTGCTACGGATTATATTTTGCCGGACACCGTCAATGTAGTATTGGATTATGCCCACGGGCAAAGCCAACTCGGTGACACCCTGCGGGAAGGCATCGTCTTCCGTAGCAAAGACGGCATTCACAGTTTTAAGGCAGTCGATCCCCTGTTCTTGTTGAAATACGACGAATGAGTATGCCGAACACCGTTATCATTCACAACCGCATCCGCTGCAAACGGTGCGGAGACATTATAGAATCAAAAAGCCGGCACGATTTTGTCACCTGCAGGTGCGGTGCGTGTTCGGTTGACGGCGGTCACGACTATCTACGGCGGTGTTTCGCAGAGCACGGCTGTTATGATGATTTGTCTGTAACAGAGCCCCGAAATGATACAGATGAAAAACAACTGTCCTCAGAAGAAGCAGACAAACTGATTGACGACGTAGCAAAACGAATTCTCGACGAATACCATGATGCGTTTACAGAACTCGCGAAAGGACCGGATACATAATATGATCTACGTTATGTCCGACATATACGTATGGCATATTTTTGCCAGAACCGTTTAGCCATTGTATTGAAACAAGCGGCGCAATCGTGCAAAACGGTTGTGTTTCGCTGGCGCAATCGTGCAATTTATAGTTTAGAAAAGCAACCGCTCTGGTTTGCTCTACCGGAAACCCCTTTTTCATTGTTTACTGCGTCGCAAATTTTGTTCTCTGCTCGGAGGTTTTTGACCACATGTTGTGTCATAGACGGGACCCGAACAGGTGCGCGGACATATATAATGGAAAGCGGTTGACCACAGGTCGTACCATTTACGGAAGTCGGCGAGGAAAAGAAAAATCGAGGGCATTGTGAACCGTTCAAACAGAACGCCGAAAGCTCCCGAAAACGAGCTCTGACCACATGTTTTACCATAGACAAAGGCGGAGCACGTGGGAAATATGGGCACGAAAGTGCCAAAGACGAAATGCCGTGGAGCACAAACGGCTAAAAAAGCATGGGCGCACCCGAAAGGATGCGCCCATTTCAGTTGGGGTGGTAGAGGCCGTGGGTTCAAATCCCGCCACTCAGACCAAATAAAGCCGAAAGTCAGTGCTTTTCGGCTTTATTTTTGCTTTTCATAAGCAAAATCAGGTACTACTCCTACCACTTTATACAGCTCGGAACTGCTCAAAATTTTTGAATACGTGTATGACAGCAAACAAATTAAAAATACAATTTACATTTGTTTCTCAGTCTTATAATAATACTCCTTCGCCAAATTCCAAGGTGCTGAATGTGTTTGGAGTGTCGAGGAGGTGATATTCATGAAAGCCATTCTTAAGGCTATAATGATACTATGCTCGGAGAATGACAAGATTGAATAGGTTAAGCTCCCAAATGGCACCGTGGGTCACCTTCTCAAGCTTAAAAAATTAAGCGGTAGTTGCTCAATGACAACCGCCGCTTTTTCTTTATCTAGAATCATCTCTATCATCCGTTCTTTTTCGCTTAAGCTCATCAACTGCGTTCGCTCAGTTTTTTCTGTAATTTACAAATTCTTATTGATTCAATCAAACATAAGCTATTTTTCGCATGAAAGATCTTTCAGTCGCCTGAATGCCATTAAAAACCAAGCTCTGTTCTCATCTGTAAATCCGCTCTCAAAAGACCAATATGTCAATCCTCTCCAATTTGAGAAGATTGCATTTCCCAAACTCCAAATATCGTCAACAGAATCAATCGTCTGTTCGAGTAAATCTGCTCTATTGAGCGGTTCTCCCTTTGAATATTTTTTATCAAATGATTGTCCGCAATCCATCTCAAATCCTAATGCAACACACTCATTTCCTAATTCATCCTCAAAAATACGGTCAGCGTTTTGAGGAGGTTCATCAAAAATAGAACACCACTTCTCAGCAAACCGATGAATATCGGATATACTGTTTTTTCTTGATTTTTTTGTTATGATATCATTCAATCTGTCGCAAAACTCCTGATCTTCTTTTAAGATCGCAATCAATCGCTTTTTGCGGTCAATATACTCATTCCATAATTTCTTCCCGACTATTTGCTCGTAATCCAAAGGCGGTTCAATTTTGTCCTCGTAAGCGGCAATGATTTCAAACCGCTCCTTAATTGTGCTGTCATCAAGTCCCTTTTTCTTCAGCCGTGCTATATTGTTGGGATCCAAATACCATTCCTTAAATTCTTTTGCTCCCTTTGCACTGTTACAAGAACTGCAACATGGCACAAGATTTCCGATAGCGGTAATGTATCCCGTCGGCATCCCTTTTCTAACCAACGGCTTCAAGTGGTCTTTTGAATTTCCTTCTCCCAAACAGTATGCACATTGACCTTCCTTGATTTTCAGCAGATCATACGACTCTTTGATTTCTGCCTCAGTGGGAGTTATGTAGGGAGTAATGGATATTGCAAACGCATTGCTTATTGTTGAACTTCTCCCATTAAGATCTGCTTTCGACGGCATTTTATATTTCATTTTTCAGAAGTTATCCTTTCCAGTATTTTTTCATCTGCCGGGCAGAATTTGTAATTCGGAATCCCGCTTTGAGAGAAATTAAATTCATCTCATCGGGTTTTTGGGTTTAATATCCGTATTTTTTGAGGTCTACTTTATTATTCTCAACCGTGATGCCGTCGGAGAGGAGGCGGCGTCTTTGCTCGTCAATGCCGCCGAAGGCGTAAGCCACGCTTAATTCTCCTTTGGCGTTTACTACCTTATAGCAAGGATATTTTTCTCCGTCGGGGTTTTTATGTAAGGCGTTGCCCACTGCTCTTGACCAGGATTTGTTCCCGAGCATTTCGGCTGCCCTGCCGTACGTAATAACCTTTCCGCGAGGTATTGTTGTGAGTAACTCATAGAGTTTATTTTTATCAAATTTTGCTTTTATCATTTAAGCACCTGACGGATGGCGAACAACTGAAGGCGTTTGGGGAGAGCGTTTAAGAGGAGCAAAAGGGGGTTGCGGTTGATTGGATAGGCGAATTTGGGATTCTTTTTATTAAGTATTTTAAGTGCCTTTTTACCGATTTTTTCGGGTGGGATATGCCTTGCCTCTACGCTATTTACAATCTTCTTAAAGCGCTTTGCGTTGCACGAATAAAGCTCGGTTTTATCGCAGAAACGGTCAAGAGCGTCGGTGGAAGCGCCGAGCATGCCCGTATCTACTGCCCCCGCACGAATAACGGAAACGGAAATGCCGAGCAGTTGCAACTCCATACGTAAAGAATAAGCGTACTTATCAAGAGCGCCCTTTGTTACCGCATAAATGCCAGTGAACGGAAGCGGGTCAAGCGGGGCCAACTCGCTTGTGGTGATTATTATTTTACTTCCCTTTTTAAGCAACGGAAGAAAAGTTTTGTTTATAAGAAACGCACCGAAAAAGTTGACGTCAAAAGCGCGCCTGTAAGCGTCGTTATCTATCTCAACAAGAGAATCGAGCAGATAAATGCCTGCAAAATGTATTATTGCAAAGAGGTTGTCCGTAATCTCTTTTACCTGTTCAAAAGCAAGGCGAACGCTCTCTTTGTCGGTTATATCGACCCTGACGGGTATTACGTTTTCTGCGGGCTCCTCCGTTCTCTTATCGAGAGCGATAACGCAAAAGCCCTCTTTTGTAAGTATATCGACTGTCTTTTTGCCCATACCGCCGTATGCGCCCGTTACCAAAATATATTTCATAAGTTATCCTTCCGATTAAGTTTTGTTTATATATTTTATCACATTTCGGTAAATTCGTCAATATAAGCGCGTAAAACGGGTCAACAATACGGATAATATCTTGACATAATACTCAAACAAGGGTATAATATACTTGCGATTACCGTTTGCACACGGAGGTAAAAATTATGAATCCCTGGCATTATTTCAGCGATGACAGAATAAAAAAAGACGACTTTATATGTGTTATAGAAATACCGAAAGGCAGTAAAAACAAGTATGAGCTTGATAAGGACAGCGGGCTTTTGCGCCTTGACCGTATTCTTTATACGTCAACCCACTACCCTGCAAACTACGGATTTATCCCGAGGACGCTCTCCGAGGACGGCGACCCGCTTGACGTATTGGTGCTCTGTCAGGAGAGCCTTGAGCCTATGTCGATAGTTCAATGCTATCCGATAGGTATGATAAATATGATTGACGAGAACGAAACGGACGAAAAAATAGTTGCTATTCCCTTTAATGATCCTTTTCTTAACTCGTATGACGATATATCGGAGCTTCCCAAGCATCAGTTCCAGGAGATAACACACTTTTTCGAGGTTTACAAGTACCTCGAAAACAAGGAAACGAGAGTGGACAAGGTCTGCGGCAGGAAAGAAGCCGAGGAAACCGTTATAAAATCGAAAAAAGCCTATGCAGAAAAATTTTTGACGCCCGAGAAGTAATTTTTTGCTTATTTCTCTTGACTTGACGGCGGTTATATGATAAAATTGTCGCATACGCATAAAGGAGAGTTGCCATGATAAAAGCGGACGTTTTATACGATAAAAATGCTCTTTCGGGCCTTATGAAATTCAACGCCGTAGACAGACCGTGGAAGTGGGCGGCATATATTCTCGTTACTCTGCTCGTCACCGTCTGGCTTATTATGAATATCGGGCGTGATTTCTTCTTTTTCTATCTTATGATTTTAATTCTTGTGGCAGTAATAGATTTTCTCGTTATTTACGCCTACTTTATTATGCCGAAGGT
>CAMGRB010000056.1 GCA_946061315.1 uncultured Clostridia bacterium
ATATCAAAATCATCCTTGCCAAGATTGCTGTGCAATTTTCACCGTGTTGGATATTGCGTTTTCGTATTCACCGAACAATCCTTCCATCTCGTCCGCGCTTTTCATATAAAATTCGTTTGTGGGAAAAGAGATTTTAGGCGTTTCGGAAATTGTGGTGTTGGTCTGTATCGACATAAGAATCGACTGTATATAGGAATCCGATTTATCGAGGTAGTGAACGTCGTTTGTGCATACAAGCGGCGCACCCGTTTTTTTGGATAGTTCGACAAGCGCTTTGTTTACCGTTGTCTGATCGGCAATTCCGTGATTCTGAAGCTCGAGATAGAAATTTTCGCGCCCGAAAATGTCCTGCATAAGCCTTATATATTCCTCTGCGCCTTTTATATTCCCCGCCACTATGGAGTGAGGGATATATCCTGCAAGGCAGGCAGAAAGGGCAATTAAGCCCTCGCTATGCGCCCTTAAAATATCAATATCTATTCTCGGCTTTATATAAAAGCCTTCCGTATAACCCGAGGAAACGAGGTAAGAAAGGTTCTTATAGCCGACTTCGTTTTTTACAAGAAGGACGAGATGAGAGTATGCACTGCCGTTTACCTTGCTTTTTTCAAACCTGTCGGCAGGAGCAACGTAGACCTCGCACCCTATTATAGGCTTGATTCCTTCATCAAGGCAAGCCTTATAAAACTCGACAGCGCCGAACATATTGCCATGGTCGGTTATTGCAACCGCGCTCTGCCCGAGCTCTTTGGCTTTTTTGGGGATATCCTTTACCCTGCACGCTCCGTCAAGTAAACTGTATTCGCTGTGCAGGTGCAAATGTACAAAGTCCATAATCTCTCCTCCTTTCCCCGTTATCGTTCAAAAAATTATTGCTTGTCCTTTTTTATTTTATCATAAAATGCGACTATTCGCTCAAGTCTGTGATAAACTCCCGACTTTGATATCGGAGGGTCGAACTTTTTTCCGAGATCCGAGAAATTCAGTTCTTCAAACTCGATTCTTTTCTCTGCCGCCTCTTTTAACTGATCGGTAAGAAGCTCGAAATCCCCGCTTTTTTTAAGTTCGTTTATCACGGATATGTATTTTTTCGATGCATTTACCGATTTGCTTATATTTGCGGAGTCGCAGTTGGTAGCCCTGTTTGCGTTGTTTCGCAGCTCCTTGCGTATCTGCTCGTTTATAAGAGTAAACGCGGCGTTATTGGCTCCTATAAAGGCGAGAAGATCCTCTATCTTGGTGCTCTCTTTGATATAGAGCACGTGCTTTGAATTTCTTACTCCGTATTTTGCGTCTATTCCTATGGACGAAAGGATTGAGCCGACCGTTTCGGCACCCTCGTTAGTATCGAAAACGAACTCAATTCTGTAAGAGCTTTGCGGGTCGTTAAGCGTTGCGTGCGACAAAAACGTTCCCTTCATATAAAACTCCGCACAATGCGAACATTTGAAAAGAAAATCATTATATTCGGCAAATGTAGAATATTTAATAAAGTCAGCATCTACCGATATTTCTCCGCTTTTTACTTCATAAAAGAATTTTTTCTTTGAGGTTAAAAAAGCGCAGGTATCGGAAAACAATTTTTTAATTTCGGCATTTGTCGTTTTTAAGAAAAGCCTGCCGTCTTTAAGGCGTGAAAACGACATTATCCCATAGATAAGGGAAAAAGCGCAACAGGTTTTTGTTTTTGATTTTTGCGTGTCCGCAGCAAGCTCGCTTTTCACGTTACCCGAAAACGATTTCATTTTTTACTCCATATAAATTATTTCTTCCTCAAGGTCTGCCCCGCTTTTTTGCTTGACGATTATCTTTATAATTTCGATAAGCCTGCGAAGGTCCTTTGCGGTGGCGTCCTTTGTATTTATTATAAAGCCCGCGTGCTTTTCCGAAACGGAAGCACCGCCCAAGGTAAGTCCTTTAAGTCCGGCTTCGTCTATCAGCTTTGATGCAAATTGCCCTCTCGGCCTCTTAAAGACGCTTCCTGCGCTCGGAAAGTCAAGCGGTTGGCTCGTGCTCCTCTTTATAAAGAACTCGCTCATTTTGGCTCTTATCGCTTCCTTATCGCCTTTGCAAAGGCGAAACTTACTCTCGATAACCGCAAGATTCTTATTTTCCGAGAAAACGGAACGTTTTATACCGTAATCGTGCTCTTTTGCCCCGAGCACGTACGTTTTGTTCTTTTCGGTATCGAAAACCTTGCTCTCCGAAAGTATATCCGAAACCGAAGCCCCGAAAGCCGAAGCGTTCATACAAACCGCACCGCCAACGCTGCCCGGTATTCCGAATACAAATTCCATACCGCAAAGACCTTTTTCCATAGCGACCTTTGCACATTCCGAAAGCGATGCCCCGCACTCTGCAACGAGCATATCGCCGTCTGTATATATTCTGTTCAGCCTTGACGTAACTATAACCGCGCCGCCGTAATTGCCGTCGCAGAAATACGAATTTGTTCCATTTCCGAGTACCGCATACTTGTATCCGTTTTCACGGGATATTTTAAGTATATCCGAAAATTCGCCCTCCGTACCGGGATAAAGCGCAATATCCGCAGTTCCTCCTATTCTGAATGAAACGAGGAGCGACGTTTTTGCATTCTTTTCGTAGTGTGCCTTGTTTTGTTCGAGGTAATCAGTAAGCGCGCGGTAGTCCATATTTACCCTCCGATAATACCGAAAATGTCAAAAAGACTATTTACAGTATATGTCGGAGCGTAATCTTTTGTATTCTCTTTATTTTTGGGATTGAACCAACAGGTATCTATTCCCGAATTTATTCCGCCGAGTATATCGGAGCCAAGAGAATCTCCTACAACAAGACATTCTTCCCTCTTTGCTCCCGTCTTTTCAAGTACGTAGTCGAAATATTCCTTTGCGGGCTTTGCAAATCCAACGCTTTCCGATATAAATATCCCGTCAACGTAATCGCAAAGACCGCTTTTTTCAAATCTTCTTTCCTGTACGCCTATATTGCCGTTTGTAACTATGTAAATCTTCTTACCGAGAGAGCGCAGTTTTTGACACACGGAAAGAGCGCCGTCATAAAGTATTGACTGATCGGCAAGGAGATCGGTATATTCCTCTGCAACACGCTCCCCGTCGTCAAGCGGCACGTTTGCCATTGAAAAAACAATTTCAAACCTCTTTACTTTCAATCGCTCTCTTGTAACTTTCCCTTGCTCGAGCTCCTCCCAGAGAGATTTGTTTATCGCCGAATATATTGGAATAAAATTCTCCCTAATACCGTATTTCTTAAAAATTTCGGATATTGCGTTTTTTTCCGCCATATCGAAATCAAAAAGCGTATTGTCGGCATCGAGCAGGATCACGTCGTATCTTTTCATTGTCAGCAAAGCTCCTTCGCTTGCCTTATAAGATCTCTTGCGGCGGCGTACTGCTTCTCCGTTACGTTTATTCCGCCTATGATCCTTGCTATTTCGTCAACTCTTTCGTTGCCGTCAAGTACGCGCACGCTCGTTTCTGCCCTTCCGTCAACCTCGGATTTCTTTATAAGGAAATGGTTGTCCGCAAGTGACGCTATCTGCGCCGAATGAGTTACACAAATGGTCTGTGCGCTCTTTGAAATCTGCAAAAGCTTTATTCCTATCTTTTGCGACGTGCTTCCCGAAACTCCCGTGTCTATCTCGTCGAATATAACCGTTTTTGCGCCGTTTTCCGTTGAAATTGCGCTCTTTAAGGCAAGCATTATCCTTGAAAGCTCTCCGCCCGACGCTATTTTGCTCATAGGCGCGGGCTCCTCGCCGACATTTGTGGCTATCATAAACTCAACGTCGTCAAATCCGTTTTGTCCGAGAACTGTTTTTCCGTCCCTTTCAACCTTTTTTACGGATATTTCAAATATAACCTTCGGCATATCGAGAAATTCGAGCGCATTCTTTACCGTCTTTGAAAGGCTTTTTGCTCCCTTTTCTCTCTTTTGGTGAATTTTCTCGGCAAGCAAAAGCCCCTCGGCGTACAGCTTCTTGTATTCTTCTTTAAGCTCGGCTTCCCTTTCTTCGCCGTCCTCAAGCAATTTAAGCTTGCTTTCCGCGTTTTTGCCAAACTCTATCACGTGAGCCACGTCAGGTCCGTATTTTCGCTCCAATTTCTGAATGAGGGCAAGTCTGCCGTCAACCGCCTCAAGCTTCTTCTCGGGGTCTTCAGAGCCGTCAAAAGCGCAAATATCGTGCGCTCTTTCGGCAATATCCGTGATTTCGTATTTGTAAGAGGAGAGCTTTTCAGCCATTTCGGCGGCGGACGGCTCAAATTCCGATAAACGCTCAAGCGCGTCTATTGCCTTGCCTATAAGCACGGTGGCACTAACGCCGCTTTCGTTACTTACGAGAGCTTTATATACCGTTGAGGACTGCTTGATTATCTTTTCCGACTCTCTTAACTTATTTCTTAAAATTACGAGCTTTTCTTCCTCGTCGGGATCTTTGAGTTTTGCCGCAGCTATCTCTTTTATCTGAAAATTCAGGACGTCAACCATCATTTCCTTTTGTTTGCTTACTTCGGCAAGCTCCTTTATTTCGTTTTTGAGCTTGCCGAGCTTTTCATAAATTACGGAATACTCGGAAAGCTCCTTTTCACACTCGGAATATCCGTCGAGCATAGACGTCTGATTTGCCTTGCTCATAAAGCTTTGGTTTTCGTTCTGTCCGTGGATATTTATAAGCTGTTGACCTACGGCTTTTAACTGCACAAGGGTTGCTGCTCTTGAATTTATTTTTACAACGTTTTTTCCGTCGGAGGAAATCGTTCTTGAAAGCGAGAATGCATCGTCCTTGTCATACGGAATTCCGTACTCGTCGCAGACCGCATAGACCTCGTCACCGACGTTTGAAAAGAGCGCGCTGACAAAAGCCCTCTCCTCGCCCTGCCTTATAATTTCCTTTGAGGCTTTTGCACCGAGCAAAAGGGATATGGAGTCTATTATAACCGATTTACCTGCACCGGTTTCCCCTGTAAACACGTTAAAGCCGTCGGGAAGATTTATATCTATGTTTTTTGCGACGGCTATATTTTCAATATGCAAAAAATCAAGCATCTTTTCCCCCGATATTACTTTCCTGCAAGCCTGCCGATTCTATCTCTTAAGGTAATTCCCGCTTCCTCGGATCTTACGACGATTATTATGGTATCATCTCCCGCAACAGAACCGAGAATGCTCTCATCGTTTAACGAATCTATGCCTGCGCACACCGCATTGGCAAGCCCGGGGTTAGTCTTTATGACTACATTGTTAAGAGATGAAGCGACATATTTTATCGACGAGAAAAGCGCGTGATTGTACTTTGCGTCATCACTTTCCGTCTTGGGCGCAACGTATCTGTAAACCCCGTCAACCATAACCTTAAGAAGATGGAGCTGTCTTATATCTCTTGAAGCCGTTGCCTGCGTTGCGGCGTAGCCTTCCCTTTTAAGAGCGTTTATAAGCTCCTCCTGCGTAGCCACTACCTCTTTTTCGATAATATCGAGTATTTTTTCCTGCCTTTTTGATTTCATAATCTCCTCCGGTATTTATCCTAAAACGATATTTTTTATTCTTTTCTCATCAAGTGTGCCGCCCGAGCGTGAAAAAGCGCAAAGATATTCGGTGTTGCCGTCCCCTCCCTTTATGGGAGATTCAATAAATGCAAACGGTAAAAAGGAATTTTGTTTTGCACACTCTATAACGCGCATGACCGATGCGTATCTTGCCTTCTTGTCCTTTACTATTCCGCCCTTTGACACGTTTTCTTTGCCCGCTTCAAACTGCGGTTTTATGAGTCCTATGTAAATTCCGTTCGGCTTTAACAGCTTTACCGCCTCCGGCAAAATATAGGACTGCGAAATAAACGATACGTCAACAACCGCAATATCTATATCTTTCGGCACCGAGCCGTTCCCTATATTCCTTGCGTTGAAGCCCTCTATTGAAATAACCCGCTTGTCGCTCTCTATCCTTTTATCGAGCTGCCCGTGACCGGAATCAACGGCGTAAACAAGCTTGGCTCCGCGTTGTAACAAGCAGTCCGTAAAGCCTCCCGTAGAAGCGCCTATATCGAGCGCTATGAAGCCGGATACGTCAAGATTTATATCTGACAGGATTTTATCAAGCTTCAAGCCTCCGCGTGACACAAAAGGACATATATCCTCTATTTCTACCGATATTTCCGCATTTTCGTCTATATCGAAAGACGGTTTCTTTACCGTCAGTGAGTTTATTTTAACGCATCCGCTTTCTATGAGCGTTCTCGCCTTTTCTCTGCTTTTTGAGTAGCCGTTTTTGAAAAGATATAAATCGGCTCTCATTATTTGTTTCGCTCCGCAAGATATTTTGCAAAATCGGCAAGAGTTCTGTCCTCGCTTGCGGAATACGTTTCATAGAGCTTGGTCATTACCGAAATTGCTTCGCCTGTAAATTTATCTACCTCTTTTTGTGCTTCTTCTACCGTAAGATATGAAAGCGAGGTGGTTTTACCGTTTTTATCGTCCGAGCCGACAGGCTTTCCCAAAACGCCCGTATCTGCAATCCTGTCAAGTATATCGTCCCTTATCTGAAAGGCGATGCCAACGTCGTTTGCAAACGTTTCAAGTGCCTTCTCAACGGACTTATCGGGCTCGTCGGTTGAAGCATAATAACCGAGGAGCGTCGCACATTTTATGAGAGCGCCCGTTTTAAGAGAATGCATTTCTTTAAGCGACTCATAGGAGTTTACGTTATGCGCGCTGTCAAGGTCTATCATCTGACCGCCCGCCATACCCGAAAATCCCGCATACTCCGAAAGAGCGCGCACCGCCAGAACAACGGATTTCGGCGACACGAGGGTGTTCGATGCGGCAACGTCAAAAGCATAAGTAAGCAAAGCGTCACCTGCCAGAAGCGCCTTTGCCTCACCGTAAACCTTATGGCTTGTAAGGCGTCCCCTTCTGTAATCGTCATTGTCCATACACGGCATATCGTCGTGAATGAGCGAATAGGTGTGTATCATCTCAAGCGCGCAGGCAAACGGAAGGACTTTCTTTATATCCGCGCCGTCTTTTGCAAAAAGCTTGTAAGATTCTATCGCTATAAAGGGGCGTATTCTCTTGCCGCCCGACAAAAGACTGTACCGCATAATCTCGGTAAGACCGTAGCCGTCCGAGGTGTTCGTATATTTGTCAAGTTCATTTTCGACAATCGCCGAATTTGTTTTTATAAGTTCTTCAAGCCTCATCGCTGCCGTCCACAGAAAAATCCTTTTCTATAAGCTCGCCGTTTTCGTTGACGAGTTTTTTAACCGATTTTTCTACTTTATCTATTTTTGAATTGCAGAACTTAACAAGCTTTATGCCCTCTGAAAAAAGGTCAAGCGAGTCGTCGAGAGGGTGATCCCCGCCCTCGAGCATACCGACAATTTCTTCAAGTCTTTCAAGTGCCTCCTCAAAGGACATCTCCGTTTTCTTTTCAGCCATTTGATTTTTCTCCTCTTTCCACACTTACTATATCGGCGTCGAAGCTTCCGTCAGAGAGCCTTACTTTGATTTTTTCTCCGACGTTTAAGCCTTCAACGCTCTTTACTACCTTACCCTCACCGTCAAATACGGCGCCGTATCCTCTTGAAAGAACCGCCAAAGGATTTAAGGCACCGAGCCTTCCGCTTAATGCATTAAAGTCACCGCGATGTCTGTCAAGAGTTGCTTTGAAGAACAAATTTATATTTTTGGCATTTGCCGAAATACGCTCTTTCAGCGCTCTTGTAAGCTCGTCGGGCATTGTAAGCGCTCTGCTCTTTGAGAGCGAATCAAGCAAGGCTTTGTTTTGTAAAATGACGTCGTTTATATCCGAACAAATGCTTCTTGAATCCTCGCCGGGCTTGTAGTAGAGCCCGCCGTCCGA